>JADMIH010000342.1 GCA_015478675.1 Chloroflexota bacterium
CAATAACGCCCCAGGTATAACCCTCTCCCGCGAAGCCCGCCCTGACAGCCGCCTCGTAGCTTACCTCATGCAAATTGACGCTTAACTGCCTCGACAGGTCACGAGGCTGCGCACAGTCCACCACCAGGAACGACTGGGTCGCGCCCCACGTCTGCCGCACCGAATTATACAGCGCCATTCTCAGGTGCGAGCCTATCCGCCAGCAGCGCGGATCGGTGGTATACCTACCTTGCGGGTCGTACAGACCCCGGTAGCGCGCTACTCGCTCCATGAGGCCGGGCGAGTAGTAGGTCACGCGGGCCACAGGCGGCACATAGTGAGCTTGAGCTTGCGTGGCTGACCACGCGGGGGATAACAGCGCCAGCACTATAATCGCCAACGGAACACCGAATATTCGTAGTATCATGGTTGCACCTCCTCTTGTGCGCTATGCGCTTATTGGCCTATTGCTTACCAGATAATCAGGGTTGGTCAGCGATAGGCGATAGCGATACGGATTGCCACGCCTGCCTTTGCCGCTCCTGTTTATCTCGCCTAGTGAGGCCATGTAGTTTAGCAGCGCCGCGACCGCGCCTCGCGTCGGCTTGTTGTGGTCGTCACCCGGCCAGTTGGACAGGATGTCTTCTACCGTGTCACCGTCTCCCGACGTGGGCAGGATGGTGTTCAGCGTTTCCTTGCGGGAGCGCGTCGTCACCTCGGAGCGCGTGCCCACCGAGCGATAGCCCGCCGTGCCAATGTACTCAAGACACGCCTCGACGGGCGTCTCGTCAAAGCGGCTGTAGCTGGTCAGCACTCGCCTTGTGTCGGTGCGATTCTCCGCGTCGTAGCGGCGCATTTCGACTATCACGTCTACAAAGCCCGGCAAGGCACCCGCGCCTCTTGTCGCTTTACCCTCGCCCGTGTCGCCCTTCGCAGGGTGCGCTATCAGCAGCACGGACGCCCCCGCCTCCGTCAACATGTTCATGGGCAGGATAGCCGCTTTCACATCCGCGTTGTCGTTCTCGTTGCGCACCGCCCAGAGATTAGGCAGTGAGTCGAAGACCAGCAAATTGAAGCCGCCGCTTACAACATGGCCCTGAAGCTCGGTCAGGAACGCCTCCCACGCGGCGGGCGTCGGGTTCTTGAGGAACGGGCGCGATATGATCGAGACGTGATCGCCGATCAGCAGCGAGTCGCGGCGCGTTATCCAGTGACGCTCTGCCTCTTCGCTCACTACAAGCGCGCGCGCCTCCCTGACGTACTGCCCGCCGAAGTCGTCCGCCGCGCCGCTCAGGTCCTTCAGCAGGTGGGAGAGCAGCGTGCTCTTGCCCGACTTCCACAGGCCCGTGAGCAGCGTTACCATGCCCGACGCGAGATAGCCCTCCCAGAGCCAGGGTATTTCTACCTCCGACGCCACAAGCTCACTCAGAGGTTTGGGTGTCCAGCGGTTCACCTCGTTGGCGGGCTGCGGTTCTGTAGCCCGCCCTGGTTGGTCTTCTGCGGTCTGCTCCCGATGCCAGAGCTGTGCTGTCAATGCGTCAAGCTCGTCGTCGGTGTGGCCCATGTCGAGCCAATCGCTGACGTCGCCCTTATCGGGCAAGCCCTGGAGGGTCAGAATCTCCACACGCGCCCCAACGCCTCGGAGTGATTGCTGTACCTGCTCTGCGTGGCGGCGGCCAGGCTCGTCGTTATCGGGCAGTATCACCACGGGACGACCCGCCAGCGACTGAGAATATTCGTCACGCCACTTACCCGCGCCGCCCGGACTTGTGGTAGCTACAAAGCCGTAGGAGCGCAGACGGTCAGCGTCCTTTTCGCCCTCGACCGCGTAAATCACCACGTTGGGTGAGGCGGCCAGCACCGACGGCAGGCGATAGAGCAC
>JADMIH010000116.1 GCA_015478675.1 Chloroflexota bacterium
GGTGCCGGTGGCCGCGTCGCGGGTGGTGGTGGTGTCGGTGTCGGTGGCCGCGTCATGGTTGGCGGTGTTTGTGTACCGCTCGGATAGTAATTGTTCGTGGTGGTGGTCGTTATCGTGGAAGCTGCCTCGGTGGGCGTACCCCCGCCGGGGACCGACCCGATCACGGGCGCGGCTGTGGTGGGGGACCTCGGTGGAGATTTTTTGGCCATGACACGTACAGCGACCACGACCACGAGAATGGCACCCGCCCAGATAGCGAGCCAGCGTAGTTGATAATTTTTCCAAATGGTATCAAGCATGGTGGTCTACCTCCCCCTCCCCGTGCCCGTGCCGACGCTACGCGCATCCATGAATCGCCTGACGTCGTCATAGGAGGGTGCGACCAGACTCATGTAGTACCCCGGTGAGACGTAGGTCACCACCGACTTTGACCGCGGTAGGGCGATCTGCCAGCCCGATTGCTTGGACTGCGTGGGTGCGCTCGCCTGGAGCACGGGGTGCGCGGCTCGTGTCCGATCAGGTGCCTGTATGTGTGCTCCCAGGTGTGTGACGTAGCCGCTGGGTCGCATCTGGCTCGCTCGGACGTCACTGGGTTGACCCGTGACCCACGCGCGCGCGGTGTACGGCGCGGCGGCGGCGGGCGGTGGAGTGGACCGACCGCCATACCCAGGGAGCACCGCAATTGGTATGATGCGCATACGTGTGCCTCCTAGACGCCCGCCAGGTCCGCCCCGCTAGCACCGACAGCTCCACCGGGGTAATCGGCGAATTTGCCACTGGTATCACGACCGGTCAGGCTGTAGATCAGCGCGCGCATGCTGGTAGCCGCCGCGCCCGCGTCAGTCGAGAGACCAATGAAATAAACGGCGATGATGAGCAGTACGCTGACCGCGAACCCGTAAAACAGAATCGTGTTCGCACCTCTCATGAGTTTTCTCTCTTTCCATAATGTTACGCGGCTGGCCCAGTCGAGGGACCCGTGCGCGCGACGAGTCCAGGACCCAGGCTCCGGAAGGGAGCCAGAACGCCCTTGAACCAGGCAAACTGTGTCACCAGTAGGAACAAAAGCATCAACAACAGCGCATAATACAGCGCCGCGTGGCCCAGTCGTGTCCGATTGAGGGCCGCGAGGAGCACCAGGAGCACCACCCAGGCAAGCATCCACTGAAAGGTCGAAAATCGTTGCTCCATGCTCTGCCCCTGACTAAAATGCCCCGTAACTGGCGCTGCGCGGTCCGCTGGTAGGCGGTGCTGCTGGTGCCGCGACGGCCCCGGTGGGTGCGCTATCCTGTACCACACTGCCCGGCTGTAGTGGAACGACCCCCGTCGAAGTCCGCTCCTCCGGGAGAGACGTCTTCCCCGTGAGGGTCAACCACAGGAGCTGGAGCCTGGTGTAGCCAGCATTGACGGGGACAACCGCTGAGACGAGCAGGACGAGGGTGGCCGTGAGTGCCGAAAGCCCGCCTGGTGTGGGTATGCGAGCGGCGTAGCTACCAACCGAGCGGGATTGTGCCATGAAATCGGGGAGGATATCCCCGATGCGCTCTCTGAGGCGATCACGCCAGCTTGCGGACGGCTCCTTGGGCGTGGGCTTGTCCCCGTCCCCGTCCCCGCCCCCGTCCCCGTCCGCTGTGGAGTTGGTGGTGGCGAGTGGTGTGACCCCGGTGTCCCCCACGGGTACAACCGCGCGCGACGCCGGTACGGGAGTGGCACCCCCATACGCGCGTAGATCGTCCATGTCACGCTGGGTCATGCGCCGCCTCCCGGTGGTGTTGCCTCAGTCACAACCAGCAGGCCGGGCGTCACGGCGCACGCCAGCACACGACCGAATGACCCCTGTATGCCACTGACCATGAGAAGCAGGGCAGTGAGGAACATAAGCAGCCAGCCGAGTGATGCTTTGGTGTTACTCATGTTCCTCGCTCCCCTCTCACTCGTGGCTTATCCCAACACCAGCTGCAGGCCCGCTGGATTGAGCGAGACCAGGTGGCGATTGACCCGTGGCGCGACACCAGCTTGCGCACCAACAGCAGCCAGTTGGTAGGCGGTGTTGACGTCTGGCCAGCCACCGATCATCATGTTGAGCGCGGCCTGCCCCTCACGGTTATCCGCGTTGTTCGTGTGGTTGCCCCACCCAACAATCCAGGGGAAGACACCTTCTTCGATGTCCTGCCCGTACTGGCGGCGCATGCGTTCGTAGAAATCGAAGAGCGAGAGGTTGGTCCCTGACGCGCTGCCGAATTTGTAGAACGAGTTCTGGCCCACCGAATCCATGTCGAGCTGCGCGACGGAGATGTTGCTGATCTGCGCCGTTTTGCCTTGCACCTGCCCGTCCACCACCACATCCAGGACAAGATAATGTTGCAGCAGCGTGGCGATGCGCCCTCGGTTGATGTTGCCTGCCACCAGGTTGCTAATGGTCTGGTCCTCAATATATTGTACGGTTGGTTCCGAGGAGAGGTCCAGCGACAGCGCCGTGGGAGACCAGAGGTTGGTGCCGTCACGGTACTCCACATCCGCCTGGACGGTGCCCGTGACGGTCACAGCCGCGCCGGTGCCAGCGGTCGTCGCTACCGCATTGAGAATCGGGTCGTTACCGAGGGGAGCTGGGGCACACGTGAGCACGAGCTGAGGTTTGGTGCCCGCGGACATCATCGGGAGCATGCCGTAGGGGGAGTTTTCGTTCAGAGGAGCAAGAGGAATTCGGAACACAAATTTCCAGGTATTGGCGCCCGTCGCCACGGGAATTGGTCCGTTGAGGACGTTCTGGATGTTCGCGTCTTGTGTCCCTGACAGGACACTTGACGGTTCGAGCGATCGCGAGTATCCGCGCAGGAGACCACTGACGTAGCGCAGAATGTACGGCCTAAAATTGTGCTGGATCCCGTTCAGCATGATTTGGCAGCGATCAAACAGCGCCAATTGCGCGAATTGATTGACGGCGTATGTGGCGCCGGTACCAGCCGCACACGTCACGGTGAGATTGCACGTCACCACAATCGCTTCGGCCCAGGCGCCGCCAGCGGTTGGGAATTCGTACGTTAATGCGGTGCCAGCCGAGTAGGCGGCGTTCACGCCACCACCGGCGGGAATCATCGGCGCGAGACGTTTGATTGCCAGCGCCATGTACTGCGCGTTCTGCCCCGCGACGTACTGTTGATACGCCGCCTGCTCACCTGACATCAGCGGCGCGGGAAGCGAGCTAAAATACGCGGCGCGGTCGGCTGGCGACATAGCGGCGAGCTGCGACGCGGTCATAATTTGTTGGGTCGTTGCGCTTTGTTGCGGCATTTTTCTCTCCACAAATAGAGGGGGTCGGTCAAAATGGGTTAGTGCGGTTGCGCCAGGAATTCGGCCTTGCGCGCGATGCCTGACAGCGGACCGCCGTAGTGGGCGATCAGGCCCAGGAGGGCGAACAAAACGATCAGCGAGAACAGCAGCCAGCCGAGTCCAAAAGCGAAGCGTTTCATGTCAAAAAACTCTTTTCTAGTGTAGGAACTCCCGCCAGTCATGGAATAAACTGGCGCCACTTGGTCGGTCCACACGTCCATAGTAAAACCCATGTGCCTCAGGCTCACGACGTGGTTCCGGGCTGCCATGGAGCAGCGTGTCAAGTTTTCGCGCGTCATACGAGTCTGTCAGGCGCATGCGTATGATGTGGGTCGTTTGTCCCAGCACCTGACGTGGAATGTAGGCCGCTTCCTGTGTCAACGACAGCACCGATTTATGGAGCGCGCGGCCCTGTTTCAGTAGCAAGATGTAATTATGCGGGAACGACGGTTGCCCGCTTTCACCCCCGATGCTGGCCAGCTCATCAACTAGCAGGATGATAGGTTGCGAGCGCTGTCGCAGGAGCCGACCAAACCACGCATCGTAGAGGTCCACATCGTTACTGTCTGGTTGCCAGACGAGCTGTTCACCAGGCCCCACCAGTGGTGGTAGGGTGTCCCCAGCGAACAGACCGGGTTCGCTGTCAAAAACCCCCTCTCCCTTGGAGTCCAGGATATAGCGGGCCGCCTCTGGGTAGAGCAGTCCGAGGTGCTCGTAGAGGCCGCGCGCGAGGGTCGTTTTACCACTCCCCGTCGCGCCGATAATCGCCCAACGATCATCCAGGCTCAGGCGCACACCGGTGCGCGCGGTTTCGAAAACCCGCCGCCCCACACCGGCGACCCCCTCAGTAGCCGCCGCCGCCGCCCTGGCGTGAAACTCACGTGCCGTCGCGTTCGCCTGTTTCACGGCCAGGTAGTCAGTGTACTGGCGCTCTAATCGGGGGAGGAGCCGGGGCGCGGGCAGCGATGCGATCAAACCACCCCAGCGTTGGCGGGCGAACGCGCGCGGATCACGGTTCATGCGGTGCCCCCCTCCCCCTCCTCCCGCGCACGCGACGCGGGGGACCAGCCCAGTGGCTGGATGTGGAGCACGTCGCGGTCATCTGGTGCGACCGCTACATGCCACTCGCCGCTGCCCACCACAGCCAGGAGCGCATCCACGACATAATGTCCCACAAACGCGATACTGTCCGACCGTGGGGGCAGCGGGGGGAGCGGGGGCAGCGCGGCGAAGGGGGTCTGTCCCTGTGTGGTCACCTCTGCCAACATCTTGCGAATCGTGGGGAGGAGGAGCATGAGGGGGAAACGCATGGCGCTCGTGAGGGCAAGCGCGAGCGGGTGCTGCGTGCCTCCGAGCGTCTGATCCAGCGAGTGGTGCATCACCGAGGGCATGCTGGTGATGTCAATGGTAACCGGTTGGTTGTTGAGGAGGAGGGTAAGGGTCAGTGGTTGTGGTGACTCTACCATAGTCCGATACCCCCGTTGCTGAGATACATGTGCGCTGTGGCGTAGAAGCGCGGGAGGAGAATCATACCCAGTTGCACCATTTGCCAGCTCTGTCCAATCTCACGTGTCACGAGTGCCACCTGCGCGCTGCGACGACCAAACAACAACATCACATCCACCAGCGTCTCCAGCTCGCTTGGTGTCATGCTGGACCAGATCGCGCTTTCCACGTGTTGGCGGTTGGTATGCGTGATGAGTGTATCCAGGTAGTGCGCATAACTCGCCAGCGCCTCAATCATCAGCGGTCGGAGCGCCGCGGCCTCCGTCACGCTCATGGCACCACCGCGCCGGGTGCTGGGGGTGGGAGCGCCGGGGGCCGACTCCCCCTTGCGCGGTCTGCCCCGTTTCCGTGGTGCCTGATCCACGACGGGCGTCGGAGGGGGAGGGGGAGGGGACCCACCGGGAGGGCTGTCCTTGCCCCGTAGGCGGGCCAGCAGTGAATCATCCAGAACGGTTATCCCTGGCTCGCGTGGGTGGCTGCCTGCTGCTGCTGGTAGCGGATGAGGGCCGCGCTCACGGTCACCAACCGTTCGGTTTGTTCGTCCACCCCCGCCAAAAATTGCTCCAGCAGTTCCAGAATCGCCTCCACCTTGGTCAGGACGGCCTCCGCTTGCGCCCACCGCGCCGTTTGTAGTTCGGCTGATTGTTCGAGCTGTTGATGCATCAGCGTCATATTGGTTCGCACGATCGTCGCCATGTCCGCTATCTGACGTGTCACGTCGTGCGGGGTGGTGTGCGCGTGCGGCTCGCTTGTCGTGGATGCGGGTGAGTGCGGCTGCTCGCTCGTCTGCTGTGGGGTCCCCGCTGGTGGGGTCTCCGGTGGCGTGTCGCTCATTCGTAGTGTCCTCCATACTGTGGTCCCCTTAAATGGCGTCGCCAATGCGCGTGTTCGCCACGCGGTAGAGCGCGCTCACGGCGGTGGCGGTGGTGACCATGGTACCGTCAGGGAGTTCGAGGGTGTTCCAGCCCGCGAGGAGATTGAGGGTGACCGGGGCTAGACCAGGTACCGTGAGGGTCACGGTGGTGTTGGCAGGGAGGAACAGCGCGTTATGTCGCCGTCCCTGGAGCGAGAGGGTGACGGGAGTCACCGCGTCCAGGCGGATCACCCGCAGGAGCGGGGGGTCGTACTGATCGCCTATGTGGCGCATGGTCTGGTGCATCGCCGTGATGCTCGCTACCATGGCGTCAACAGACGCGAGCAGTGGCTCCAGGCACGAGCGCAGTGCCGCCGTTAGCCGATCATGATCTGTCGCGGTGTCCGTGTCGTCGCTCATAGCCTCGCAATCCTGGCACAAAAGATGAATAAACCATAGACACAGTATACCATAAACGCTTGTTATGGTCAAGTCTGGCTAGGACTATGGTCCTCTGCCCTCGCCATTGACAGCGTGCCATATATGTGCTATTATAATAGTGTCGAATGTGTCGAATGTCGAATGTGACACGACACCACAACAGAGGAGGAAAGAGACATGGAACGGAAGAAACGCGGGCGCCCGCCCATGCGGAGGGACGGTGCGCAGACGGTGTACTTCCGGCTGCCCCCCGCGCTCGTGGCGGAAATGGATGTCTGGATTGACGCGGGGCGCGCGCGCGGGGAGACCCGCTCCACGTGGCTCGCGGCGCGCCTCGAAGAATGGGTCGCTACACACGATCAACCAGATGTGGACGCAACCAGCACTGGGGGAAACACGTGAACAACAACGATACCAACGACGCCAACAACCCTGACCTCCCGGCCCACATCCTCGTCATGGCGGGCATGATCTGGCAGGCCGCGCGGCGTGAGTACCTGAGCGCCCCACACGAGGAAAACCCGAAACGCCGCCGCCAGCTTGCCACCCTCAGGCGCCTGATATCCAACATCACTGACGAGTTGGAGGACGAACTCCATGCGCGCGACGTGTGCAGCATGGACCTGGTGGCGCGCATGGAGGTTATCGGGGACGTGGTGGACGGCATCAGGCTCGCGGTCGTGCCCATGAGTGACAGCGAGGAGGCGATGATCGCGTCTATCGTGGAGCACATGCGTCTGCTCCGGCTACGCCCCACCGACAGCCTCAACTAGCCATGCGCTATTGGTATCGCCCGCCAACAGCAGCCGAGTGGCTCGGACTCTGGTTGGCCTATGGCCCCCTCAATCGGGGCCACCTCCCCGCCCCAATTGGGGGGTGGGGGACACACCTGGCGACGTATCCGACGTGGATACCGATCAGTCAACAGACACACACAGAAAAGAGTAAAGCAGTGAAGCGGTTTTCTCAGACACAAGCGGCACAGTACACAGGCGGCGAGTGGGTCAACAAAGCAGCGCTCGTGGGGCACATCACCGTGATCACGGGAGTCACGCTACAACCGGCCACGTTCCCTGATCCCAACAAGGGTCGGACACAAGAGGCGGTTTTTTCGCTGAAGCTCGGTGAGGACATCATCGCCGAGGGGTTCCAGGACGCACCGATGCGCTACGTCTCATCAAGCGCCGCTCGAAACGTACGCATCGCGGAAAACGCTAAAGCCGGGGACTGGCCATGTCTGGTGGAGTGGGTGCAGTCGCCGCCAACCGGCAATCTGCCGCATGGGGTCATCACAATCGCAGACCCCTCCCCCAGTAACGCGGGTCTGTGCGCGCGCCTTGAGCGGATGATAGAGGGGGGAATGGTGACCAACTAGGCACCTCGGAACGAACAAAAAGGCACCGTCCGCATAGGGACACGATACCCTATGCGGACGGTGCTTGTTACACACAACGAGTGAGAGGAACGGCTCACCTGTTTCAGTATATCACGTATGCCTCTCGCGCGCAACCCCCGCCTGATACGCCTCATAGTCCATGCGGGTCATCAGGGTCCACACCTCCCGCTCCACCTGGTCCAGGTGATCAATGAGCCGTTCCGCGTTGGCAAGCGTTTCAGTGCTGGCGTCCTCCCGCATATCCGCGATTGTGTACACCAGGTCAACACAAGCTGGACGCAGCGCGTCATAGAGAGCGCGAAGGGCTGCCGTGCCAGGCCCCCAGATGATGACTCCGCTCCGGTCAGTGAGCACCGTCCGACCGCGTACGTACGGCGGCTGATAGGATGTCATATAACGCAATCCCTTCAACTGTTTGCCGTGACAGGGACGCTGTTCGGCGTGTGTTCGGCAGGTGTTCGGTATTGTTCGGCTGGCGTGGCTGGAGACCCCTTGAATTCCGGGTTTGCAGCAAGCGAGTGTTCGGCAGGTGTTCGGTGTTTGTTCGGTGTTTGTTCGGTCTTTGACGACCCGTGTCCGAGCACGGAACCACGCGCTACTCCACTACTCAGCAGTGGGACCACAGCCGACGCGGGTATCAACCAGTCGCCGGTACCCGCCTCGGACGTAACGCCCAACTCCCCCCGCTCCCCCGCGCGTCGTACCGCCCGTCGAATCAGCGCCTGCCCGCTCGCGTCACGTATACCCAGAACACTGTATAGATCACGCGCGCGATACACCGTGTCAGGTTCCTTTCGGAGGAGTCCGACGATTCTTTGGAGCTGCGGGTTGTCAGGCAGAGCCGCGCCAAGCGCAGCGACATCACCATTCGTGTGCTTGTCATTCGCTATGCGGGTGCGCGCGAGTGCCAGTCGCGCCTCCAGCCCATGCATCGCGATCGCCTGCCCCGTCGCCATGGGGTCATGCTCCTCGCTGAAAATGGCGCTCATATAAAAAACCACCGGGGGCGCCGTCACAACCAGCACGATCTCAGTAGCGACCGTGGTGAGACTCACATGGGTCGCCGAATTCAGCGCGAAAATCACCCCGTAGACCGCACTCACCGTTCCACAAAAAACCGAAAATCCGAGTTGCAGTCGCATCTCACGGCGACACCGCGCTATGGCCACTCGTTTGCGACTGCTCAGCAACGCCGTCTGCTCCAGGAGGCGCGCTCCTCGTAGACGCGCGCTCGGTGTATAATCCCCGCTCGCCTCTATATACGCGAGGTCATGCCGCCGCGCGGCCCAGCTCGCCGCACTAGCCGAGTTGATAATCTCGGTGCAGACCAGTATACCCAGGACCGCCAGCACCTCAATGGCCAGACGCAAACCAAACGGCCAGAGCACATACGCCACCGTCATGGTGCTGATCACACCAGCGAGTCCCCTCACAATCATCGAAAGCAGAAAAATCGCATAGCTGGGCATCAGCGCGTATGCGCTAATCCATTGCTGCACACGACGTCCAGACATTCTACCACGCCTCCCCTTTTTTCGTTGTGTGCGGGATGTCCGCACGTGAGTATAGTACCACAATGTTCTGTTATTGTCAAACGAGCATGGATGTGGTACGATACTCCTATGACCGCGTTGCGCGACATAAGAGAGAGAGAGACACATGGAATCCACCGATACCCCCCTGCCACCGGAGTACCACTGGCTCAGTGAGGAGGCGCACCCCAACCCGATGTACACCATTCCGGAACTCGCGCACTATCTGGATTATGCCCAACCCACCATATCGCGCTGGGTACGACACGGGCATTTTCCGGGGGCCGTTGCGCTGCCCAACTCTAGTGTGCGCATACCGCGATCAGCCATAATCGCGTTCCTGCTCGCCATGCCGGGGTTACGTCAGGGTGGGGGAGTGGACGTGGATGTGGAGGGGGACTAGGGGCTAGCCCCACTACCCCGTGTTGGCGACGGCGCGCGTCTCACCACTCAACTGGACCGGGTAGACCGCGCCGGTGCCGTCGGCTCGCCACTGCTCGGACCGCTCCAACCGCGAGTAGGAGCGACGACGGTCCTCGGTTTTCGCGCGCCCGCGTTTGAGGGAAGCGAGCGTGCTGTTCATGCTCAGGTACACGACCTCCACCGCATGACCCGCGAGCGCCAGCGCGTGCGCCTCCATGGCGGGCATGTTTTGTGCTACACCGTCCACACGCACGGGGATGCTGTCCTGATTCAGCAAACTCCGAGGGATGCCTTTCGCTCGGTCAATCAACTCCCCGCTGTCCGTTTGCGCCTGGTAGTTTTTCGGGCCGCCGCACTGAAACCACCTATAATGATGTTCGATTTTCACATCACCATAGGTGCGCGATATCCGGAGCGACCCGTCGGCTAGGGCCGACTCCAGGTTGCGGGCTGGGAACACGACACTATCGGTGTCGCCGTAGACCCCCTCCAATCGCCGCGCCAACTGAGCGAGACGGACACGAGCATGCGCCGTGATAAACGCTGCCCACACCGGTTGGAGGTAGGGTTCATCAATCGTCGCTGCCTGGGCGTACAGGCAGGGCACGAGGGCACCCGTGTGGGGGTCCACCACGGGTGTCAGGCCCTCGCGGGGACTCTCGGTGAGGACATAATTCATGGACGCGGGCTGGCTTCCGAATTTTCCGTAGAGAGAATTACGCATGATTTTGACGGCATAGCCCAGCGCGTCCCCCTTATGGTCCATTTCCAGGGCCTGGGCCTGCGACAGAAATTGCTCGAACGGGTGGCCCATTTCCTCAAAATAGCAACCGTCCTGTACGACGTAGGAGTACCCACGCCGCCGCGCCTCAACCAGTTCCACACTGGTGACGGTGGCGGAAAACACACCGGTGGGTTTCAGCGAGGGAACGCCATTCGAGCCGATGAACGGATAGCGCTCGCTCGCGGGCACACGCAGCTCCACGCGATAAATCCCCGGATATCCGACCACCTCGTGGTCGGTCAGGATGCCCCGTCCGACCGGAACCCCCTGCGCCATTGCCCAGGCATACATCGCGTTGACATCCACATGCACCATATCATACTGGCGGTCACACCGAGTAAAAATAATCAGACCCCCCTTGTAGGCCTCACGACCCAGCGCGTCTACACGGGGATGTTGTCGCCAGTACGTCACGTCCTCCGGCAGACTGCGGCGCCACGCTCGCATAGCGGTCCCACCTGCGGTGTAGCCGGTGTTGATATCGAAAAGTTGGAAAATGGTGTCCTTAAATCGCCGTACCGCCACGAGCAGCCCGCGCACATCACGCGCGAGATACGCGCGGTCCTCCTCCGAATCGGGTGAAAAGTAATTAGTGGACCCGTCAGGAAGCACCCACGACCGCGACAGCTTCACAAGCTCCGGCGCAAGCGCACTCGTGACACGACTCAGGGCGTCAGGTATGAGGGCGTACGTGTCCAGCAAAAGATATTTTTGCTTATCGCGTTTGAGCACGATCGCGATTATCCGTCCGTCGCTGCGACAGAGGAGATAATGTTCCAAACCAGGATAATCGTCGCGATGCGCAATGAGGTATTCGACGAGGTAGCGGTAATCGTATTCGCCGCCATTGTGCGCAACCCAGACGCTCCCGCGATTGCGTTTGGCGAAAATGGCCGTGACCCACTCGCCTACATCGGAAAAATAGTTTGTGTAGTCTGGGTCGGCTTCGGATACCCACGCGCCCAGGACAAATGTCCCTCCGAGTGTGGCCTCACCAGGCACTCCGGTCTCAATATCTACCGCGATAATATTTTTCTGGTCCTGTGGACGATGTGGTAGCGACGTAAGGCACCGGCGTTTTTTTTGGCACCAATACGCCTCTTTCCCCTGGTGGTCGTGTGGTGTCATGGGTGGACCACACGCAGCGGTGGCGGCGCGGCAATTCGCCAATAAACCGTATACAGCAGGATTTCACGAAACAGCAAGCTGCTCTCTCGTTGGACCTCATCCCAATGAATACTATCCCGGTCGGTGGAGGGCATGACGGTCCGATACTCTGGGTCGCTCGGCTCGTCACCGCCGCCTGACATGCCCGGTCGCAGGATGCCGAGCACCGTTACAAAAATGACGACAAGGCCGCGCCCACGCTGAATACCACGAGCGAACGCGCGCGCCTCCTCAATTGTCTCAAAACTCGCGAGGAGCCACTGCCCGCGTTTGCTAATCACGACATCAGCACCACCGGGTCGTGTTCTCCCCCGGCGACCGCGTCCAGGTCCAGGCGGCAGACCCGCTTGCTTCCGCGCGGCGGCCTGCTCCTCATTCGATCGAAACCCCTGCGCATGCAGTCGCCCATAGCAAACATCATACTGCCGACGACTGATGATTTCTCCCGTGGTGTCATGGACGTAGCGGCGGGCTTTATCACCGGGAATGCGATGAAACCCAGCGGCGGGCGGGTCTGCCATGATGATACCCCCACTAGACGACTGACAACACCACACGCACTATAACTGTACCATGAGCTGGACAGTTAGGCAATCGCCCATGATTGCCGGTTTCACCACCCGTACGACCATAATCACACCGCGTTTCGACCACTGTGATGTGACCGAATTCGAGGCCCATTCGTCGTAATCCATGTACGCACCAAATGGGCTGGCGACGCATCATGATACCCCTCTGTCTCTGCTATAAGTATAGCACATTTTGGTGCGTATGTATAGTCCTAGTGAGTAGCACTTTTTTCCTCTGGACATCATGGGTACAGGGAGAGGCGAATCCGGCGCACGTCATCAAGACGCACAGTCCAGAAACACCCACGCACGTACGCGCACACATCACCCCTCGACTCGCCACTCCTCTCGTGACACCTCCACTCCCTCACAGCATGACCCGGTCGCTCGAACAAAAGACCGAGACCACGCAACTCGGCTCGGTTGGACAAGGGTTCGGGTCGCCGGTCGCTTGTGTGTAGCACAAGGGTCCTATC
>JADMIH010000117.1 GCA_015478675.1 Chloroflexota bacterium
GACGCACGACTTCAACGCTGTCGGGGGTGCGGCCAAGCATATCGTATGCCGCCCTACCAACCGCCTTGACGCGGCCATCACGCGTTGAGATAGCCACTACCGAAGGCTCATTGAGCACTACGCCGCGACCCCGAACAAAGACAAGCACGTTAGCCGTGCCCAGATCAATACCTATAGAGCGCGAAAACAACTATCCCTCCTCGCGCCGGAGTCTGCGCCGTCTGTTGCCCACGCGGATCCGCAAGGTGGCGAAGCGCATCGCAGCCTCTGCTGCCGCTGTATCTACATTGCCACGATTTGCCATATCCTGCTCAGCGCGTGTGCGAGCTTCCTCGGCTGCCGCGATATTTATCTCCTCGGAGCGCTCAGCGGCATCGGCAAGCACAGTCACTTTGTCGTGTAGCACTTCTATAAAGCCGCCCGCAACTACGATGCTTTGCTCGTCGGCTCCTTTGCGAACCCGCAACTCGCCGATCTGTAAGATCGTGAGTAAAGGCGCGTGGTGCGGCAATATGCCGACCTCCCCATCAACCGAAGGCGCGATCACCATATCTATGTTGTCGTCAGTAAGCACCACCCTCTCGGCGGTGACAACTTCAAGGCTCAAAGCCATTGTTGGGAAGCTCCCTATTACGTATTGCGTATTACCCCTGCTGCATCGTGGCGGCGCGCTCTACCACCATCTCGATGGTTCCCGCCATATAGAAGGCCTGTTCAGGGAGGTCGTCGTACTTGCCGTCAAGGATTTCTTGAAAGCCGCGCACTGTATCGGCGATAGAAACATATGCGCCTGGGATGCCTGTGAAGGCTTCGGCTGTGTACATCGGCTGCGATAGGAAGCGCTGGATGCGGCGGGCGCGACCAACGGTCAGCTTATCTTCCTCCGAAAGCTCCTCGATGCCGAGGATGGCGATGATGTCCTGAAGGTCCTTATATCGCTGCAACACGCGCTGTACGGCGCGAGCCACATCATAGTGCTCCTGCCCCACAATACGTGCGTCAAGGATACGAGAGGTAGAAGCTAACGGGTCAATTGCCGGGAAAAGCGCCTGGGCCGCCAGCGAACGCTCCAGGTTGATGGTGGCATCAAGGTGGGCGAAAGTGGTGGCGGGCGCAGGGTCGGTATAGTCATCGGCGGGCACGTACACGGCTTGCACAGATGTGATCGAGCCGCGCTTGGTGGAGGTAATACGCTCTTGTAGCTGGCCCATTTCGGTAGCCAGCGTCGGTTGGTAGCCTACGGCGGAGGGCATACGCCCCAGCAGCGCCGACACCTCGGAACCCGCCTGCACGAAGCGGAATATGTTATCTATGAAAAGCAGGAGGTCAGCGCCTTCTGTGTCGCGGAAGTACTCAGCCATCGCCAGACCTGAGAGGCCGACGCGCAAGCGAGCGCCGGGCGGTTCGTTCATCTGGCCGAAGACCATGACAGTCTTATCCAACACGCCCGACTCGCGCATCTCCTGGTATAGCTGGGTGCCTTCACGTGTTCTCTCACCCACGCCGCAGAAGACCGAGTAGCCTCCGTGCTGCGTCGCCACATTGTTAATAAGCTCTGTTATGATAACCGTCTTGCCCGTGCCTGCGCCGCCGAAGACGCCGATCTTACCACCCTTAGCGAAGGGCGCAATCAGGTCAATGACCTTGATGCCCGTCTCGAAGATCTGGGCGGCTGGCGACTGCTCTTCAAAAGAAGGTGCGGGCCGGTGAATAGGGTAGCGCTCGGTAGCCTCTACAGGCCCGGCCTGGTCAATAGCTTCGCCAATTACATTGAAGATGCGGCCCAGTGTGGCCTTGCCCACGGGCACCATGATAGGCGCGCCTGTGTCAACCACGTCCATGCCTCGCCTTAGACCGTCGGTGCTCGACATGGAGACAGCGCGTACCCAATCGTTGCCGAGGTGCTGCTGCACTTCGCAAACTACTTTGCCGCCCTCTGTGTTTCGCACCCCTTCAGCTTTGTCCACGATACCCGCGACCGTGCCGTCTGTAGGGATCTCAACTGCGTTGTATATTTCGGGCAGCTGGTCTGGCGGGAACTCAATGTCCACCACAGGGCCTGTTACCTGTACGATTTTACCTGTTGCTGGCATTTCTTTTCTCCTCTACTTTGTAAAAGGCTACGCCTGGCCTGGCGCGGACGCAGGGGCTGGGGCTGGGCGGCTGGCCCACCATCCTAACGCCGCGCCACCCAGTATCATAGCGACCAGAAATGCTACGGAGTTTATTCTCCCTGTAGCGGGGCTGATTGATCTCAGGAAGAGGAAGAAGACGGCAAGCCACACAAAGGCTCCGTAGATCGCCCCTCCCAGAACCGGGTTTATCTTGAAGATTCTAAACAACGGGCGGTATTGGCCGAAGCCAATGCCGAGGATCACGAATGCTGCTAGTATGAGCAACAAGCCAACGAAGTATGATGAGTCGAGCAGGTCCTGGTTCGACTGACTCTGGCCTGTAACCAACGATCCTATCGCGCTCGGTGTAAGCCACCAGATACCTGAGTTGATGGTGTAGGGCGAAGGTGTCGAGGGCGGTGGTGGAGTAATAATGAAGTCGGCTATCGCCATCACCAGGATGGTGACTATACCGCCAATTAGCCCCGCCACCGCGCCTTCAATTAGCTTGGTAGATGTCTTCTTCGGTTGGTAAACTTGCGCCATTAGTCATGCTCCAAGGTTCGCCTGATGTACGTGCGCTGGGTGGCCTATACTATGAGCCTGCTACCATGCGATGCTGCTCGTCACTTTCAGGTAACAGGCATTGCGCAATAGTTACTGCTATCCGGTCAGCGCAGCCGCGCCGCTGGAAACCTCGATAATTTCTCTTGTGATGTTCGCTTGACGTAGCTTGTTGTAAGCGAGTGTCAGGTCGGAGATCATCTCTTTGGCGTTATCGGTGGCGTTGCGCATGGCTATCATGCGCGAGCTTTGCTCAGAAGCAAGGTGCTCAAGCAGTCCCTGGTAGATCCGCGCCTCGATATAACGCGGTATAAGCTGCGATAGCACTTCGCCCGTACTTGGCTCATATATGTACTCGGTCTTTGTGCCCGCGGTGTCGGGGGCTTCCGTTTCACTGGCCGGAGCGCCTCCCTCAAGGTCGGTTATGTCAAGAGGGAGCAGCCTGTGAACAACCGGGCGCTGTATAAGTGTGTTTATAAACTCAGTGTAGATCATGTAGACTGCGTCCGAGCGACCGCTGATGAACTCTTCCGTCGCCACGCGAGCCACAGGATATATATCCGCAATGGAAGGGCGATCATTCAGATTGATAAAGTCAGCCACCATTGGGCGGCCATATCTCAGCATGAAGTCACGACCTTTGCGGCCCACCGCGATTATGTTCACAGGCACGCCACTGCTCTCATTCAGGATGAAGCGGGTAGTACGGCGTACTACGTTTGTATTCAGCGCGCCCGCAAGCCCTCGGTCGGCGGTGATCATAATCACGGTAATATTCTTGATAGGCCGGACCTGCAAAAGAGGGTGAACCTCATCGTCCTGCCCGCTTGTTCGCGCCGCCAGGTTCTGCATCACCTCAGCAATCTTCTCCGCATAAGGCCGCCCGGCAAGCACAGCTTGCTGAGCGCGCTTCATCCGCGAAGCCGCCACCATTTCCATTGCGCGTGTAATCTGCGATATGTTCTTGGCCGACGTTATCCGGCGTCGTATCTCACGTGTGCTTGGCATAGCTACCCCAAATTAGCAATTAGCAAGTACTAATTGATAATTACTTAAAGCTTACGGTTCTCTTGAACTCGGTGATCGCGTTTTTGATAGCTTCGATTGTCTCATCGCTCAAGCGCTTGTCGTTGGCGATTGTCTCCAGGACCTCCGGGTGGGCGTTCTTCATGAAGTCATGGAACTGCTCTTCCCAGGAGCGAACATTATCTATAGCCACATCATCGAGGAAGCCGTTCGTAACGGCGTAAATGATCGTGATCTGTTGCGGCGCGGAAAGGGGATTATACTGTGGCTGCTTGAGCACCTCTTGAATGCGCAAGCCGCGATCCAGCTGGGCCCTGGTCGACTTATCAAGGTCGGAGCCGAACTGCGCGAAGGCAGCTAGCTCGCGGAACTGAGCCATATCGAGCTTGAGGCGGCCCGCCACCTGGCGGTATGCCTTGATCTGAGCGTCACCACCCACGCGGCTTACCGAAATGCCGACGTTTACAGCGGGCCGGATGCCCGCGTAAAAGAGGTCAGCCTCAACGAAGATCTGGCCGTCAGTGATCGATATCACATTTGTGGGAATGTAAGCTGATACGTCGTTAGCTTGCGTTTCGATGATCGGCAAAGCGGTAAGGGAACCACCACCCTGCGCTTCACTCATCCGAGCAGCGCGCTCCAGCAGGCGAGAGTGCAGGTAGAAAACGTCCCCGGGATATGCCTCACGTCCTGGCGGGCGGCGCAGAAGGAGCGAAACCTGGCGGTAAGCCCAGGCGTGCTTGCTCAGGTCATCGTAGATGATAAGGCAGTCGCGCCCTGATGCCATGAACTCTTCGCCCATCGCGCACGCAGCGTAAGGCGCGATGTATTGCAAGGCTGCAGGGTCGGCGGCGCTGGCGGAAACCACAATCGTGTGGTCCATAGCGCCAAATTGCTCAAGGGTGCCCACTACCTGTGCCACCTGCGACGATTTCTGGCCGATAGCCACGTAGATGCAGAGAACGCCACTATCCTTCTGGTTGATGATGGTATCGATGGCGATAGCGGTTTTACCTGTCTGGCGGTCGCCGATGATAAGCTCGCGCTGGCCGCGGCCAATCGGGATCATCGAGTCGATGGCTTTCACCCCCGTCTGCAACGGCGTGTCTACATTCTGGCGATATATTACCCCGGGTGCCAGGTGCTCGATAGGCCGGGTCTTGAGGGTGGAAGGCAGGTCGCCTTTGCCGTCAATCGGCTGGCCGAGGCCGTTCACCACGCGTCCAAGCAAGGCATCGCCTACGGGCACCTCAACGATGCGCCCGGTTGTGCGTACGGTGTCGCCCTCTTCAATCTGGGTGTAAGGGCCGAGGACAACCACACCCACCGACTCTTCTTCCAGGTTGAGGGCCATCCCCATGACAGTGCTGCGGCCTTCCTTGGTCTCTATCTCGAATTCAAGCAACTCTGAGGACATCGCCCCGGCAAGGCCATGAACACGAGCAATGCCGTCGCCAATCTCCACTACCGTGCCCACATTGACGGTGCGGACGGGCTGGTCGAAATTCTCTATTTCCTGGCGGATAATAGAACTGATTTCTTCTGCACGTAACGCCATTGTTTTCTCCTTTACGGCTTTTAGCTGTCTATCGCGCAATTCGGGAGGCCGTTAGCTAACAGCTAGCTACGACATCCTCTCGCCCAGCTCGGCGAGACGTGTTGCCAGGCTCGCGTCTATGAGTTCGTCACCTATGCGTGTAATTATACCCCCCAGCATACGGGGGTCTTCATGAACATGAAGCTCCACGCTCTTGCCGGTAATAGTTGAAAGCCGGTCGGCAACTCTCTTCTGGTGGGCTTCATCCAGAGGCACTGCCGTGGTGACATCGGCTATTATGATCCCCTTCTCTTTGTTGTACATTGCCTGATATGCTTCTACTATCCTCGGCAGCAGATTTAGCCGCCGTCTGTGAAGGAGCAACATAAGCATATTCAGAGAGATCTGGCTGACAACGCCCTTGCTCACAAGCTCGGTAATAGTACGGCGTTGCTCCGGCTCCGTGACGCGGGGATCTTCGAGGGCAGAAACGGCGTTCTGGCCCCCGAAGATGCCGTCGAGCACCTTCAAGTCGCTCAACCACTGATCGAGGGTGTTTGTGTCTTTCGCTATGTCGAAGACGGCCTGCGCATACCTGCGCCCCGCTGCTCCACGTAGTGCCACTCGTTTCTCCTAAATTACTGCGTATTGCGTAAGGGTTACCAGGGAGTTGTCTCTTTAGCCCCCAACCCGGCGAGCCGCCACTACGCGATACACAGTACGCAATACGAACCCTACCTAACCCCGGCCTATGCTGCCGCGCTTCTCGGCTTCGGCCAGGGCCTCGTCTACCAGCCTGTAGTGGTCTGAAGTGTCGAGCGACCTGCCGACCACCTTGCTGGCGGCCATAATAGCCAGTCGGGCAACCTCGCGCTGAAGGTCTTCCTTGGCGCGCTGCGTGTCGGTCAGTATTTGAGCATGAGCATCGGCCAGCAGCTTTTCTCGCTGCTCGCGCGCCTCTGATTGCGCCGCCGCAATGGTGCGCTGGCTCATCTGCTGGGCTTGCGCCAGCATCTGCTGCGTCTCGGCGCGGGCCTCAGCTATGATCTGCTCTGCGCGCTGTGCCGCCGCCGCGTTATCAGCCTTAATCTGCTCTGCCTGCTCAATGCTTTCACGGATGCGGCTTGCACGATCATCCAGCACACTGATCACCGGCTTATATGCGAAACGATAGAGAAGATACATGAGCACACCAAAGGCAAAGATCTGCCAGAGCAGGTTGCCCCACAAAATACCTAATGAGTCGAGCATAGGAGATTCCTTCCCATGTTGTTATCTGCTTACGGGACCGTAGTGGTATTACGCAAGTGGAGAATAAAGATGCTATATCTATGATCGCTCACGCGATACGTGATACGCACTACGATCACCTACTCCGTGCAACTACATCTACCTAACGCCTGGCTATACGCCACCGGCGAAGATGATCACCAGGGCCACAACGAGCGCATAAATGGCAGTAGCTTCGGCAAAGCCGAGGCCGAGGATCATGGCGGTTCTCACCGGACCTTCGGCATCGGGGTTGCGGCCAATGGCCTGTGTAGCGCCCCACGTGCCGATACCGAGACCTATGCCGGGGCCGATAGTGCCGAGGCCGATAGCAAGGCCGGCAGCGATCAACTTCAACCCACGCGGGTCACTGGTGACGGCCTGAGCCAGATAACCAAGAGCATTCAAGTCCAAAAAGCTAAGATCCACTAGACATTCCTCCTGCGAAGCTAATTTATACTAAACTGAATCCGTCGTTTCGTCGCATGTGGCTCAAACGAGCCGAGAAGCGTGAAGCCTCCCACTTCTCACCAACCCGGACTTCAACCGCCCACATGCTGCGCCGTCTTTTCGGTGGCGCGTTCAGCGTGTGGGGCGCTGTGCCCCGTTATTTTACCTGCTACTTGCTGGCCCAACGCCTCGGCACTGCCATGCTCCGCACCTTGCTCTCCGGCGTGCCCACCAACCGCGCTCGATATGAAGACCAGCGTTAGCACGGAGAAGAGCACAGCCTGTATGAAGCCGAAAAGGAGTTCAAGTCCGAGAAAGATAAAGGTGGCGAAACCGATGAAGACACTACCCAGCAGCACATACATTACCGTAACCAACACTTCGCCGCCGAATACGTTGCCAAAAAGACGGAAGGAGAGGGAGATCACACGTGCAAGCTCGCCCGTTATGTGAATGGGCGCAAGGAATATCGGGGTAGTAAGCTCTTTGAGGTACCCCAGCCCACCGTGCGCCGCGATGCCCGCCACCTGAACCACTACTACAGCGATCAACGCCATAGCCAACGTCATATTAAGGTCGGCGTTGGCCGCACGCAGGAAGGGCACGAAAACCGTGCCCGGCTCCTTACAAAGCGGCTGTGCAAGCCCACGGGCGGGCTGTGCGGCCTCCTGCTGTGCAGGCGCGGCTGTATTCGACGTTGTCTGAATAGCCTGGCCTGCTCCGGCGCTCGCGCTGCTTGTCTCGCGGATACAGGTGCCAATCGTTCCAACCCCGGGTAGCAAGCTCGACCAGTTAGCGACGAGGATAAATATAAAGAGGGTAGCGATCAGAGGGAAGATACGGCGTCCGACAATCTTACCCGCCGTGCCCTCAACAAGGCCCAGAAGGAACTCGACCACCGCCTCGGCCAGGTTCTGCGCGCCTTTGGGCACAACGCTCATGCGCCGCGTGGCAATAGCAAAGAAGATCACAAGGGCGACCATCACAATCAGTGAAAAGAGCATTGAGTTGGTGAAATGGAAGTCGCCGAACGGAGTCGGAATTACGAGAAGGTCTTCAGGTTTGATAGTTATACGGGGGAGCTTAGGTTGCAGGTCCATATCTATCCTTCTCCAGTAGAGTGGCATGAGCGGGAAAAATCAAGCTACCGGCCATTATGTCGTTTTTTATCGGCTCGTGGCGTGCCAACGTCGCCTGTGCGTCGCTCCACTTTGTACTCTGCCCTGGGCGCTCCGGCGTCTCTGCGTCTCGTGGGTTGAGCCACCGCTATCTGGTAGAAAGCCGCCGCGGCAGAGAGTACACCTAGAATAACGCCCAGGAAAAGGAGCCAGGGCCGCGTGCCCAACCTGGCATCGAGCCAAACCCCGCCGCCAATGAACACCACCATCGGAAGGGCTACTGAAAATCCAAGTTGCGCCGCCAGCGCGAGAGCTTTGCCCAAACCATTGTCTTGCATAATTGCGCCTCCACCTCTCGAACCAGGCTGTTCCGAGGCATAGTGGAGCATTATATCACACGCTTTGGGCACAAATCAAGCGGGCCCCTCTCCGGTGTCCGCCTGGTATAATCCTGCCGTGGGGCAATCTTTATCTCGTTCTCATTTCCAGTTGATTATAGCAACTCTCAGTCTCTTTGTCAACTTTTTCACAAAGTTAGTTGGCTTGTTATAAAAGTTGGAGCAGGGTTTAATCTGCTCCAACTTTCAACATAAACAGCTGCCTGGCGTCCGCCAACACACTGTCAACGCGCAGAGGGAGTACCGGGGGTAGCGTTGACGGGCGAAGCGGCAGGCGTCGCGCTGGCTGCCCCGGTGGTCGCTGAGCTAACCGGCGTGGGTGTAACGCCGGGGCTGCCCGGTGTGCTTGCGGGCGTTGACGGCGCGACGGGCGCGGGCGTTAGCACGATCGGCACCGGCGTGGCCGGTAAAGGCGTAGGCGTAGGTTTTGGTACGATGTTAGACGAATCGCGGGCCTTTGTGAACCAGTCATTATAAGCGTTGGTTTTCAAGGTATCAATTGTGGCGCTGTCGAGGGGGCGCTTTGGGTCTCTCTCAATCACTTTAATTATGTGCCAGCCAAACTGTGTCTGCACAGGCTGGCTGTACTGCCCGGTAGGCACCTTGAAGGCAGCATCAACGAACGTTTGATCGAAGTTTGAGCCTTTCTGGGGGAACCAGCCGAGGTCGCCGCCGTTAGGGGCCGTGCCTTGTTGCACCCTCTGTATCTGCTCCGACGACTGGGTGTTAGCCAGCTGACTGAAGTCAGCGCCCTTGTCCAGCATAGCACGTATCTTTTTCGACCCTTCCTCGGTAGTGGTGAGGATGTGCTGGGCATGTATCTGCTCGACCTGGGTCATCACCTGTGTGGCGGCCAGTTTTTCAGTAACTTTGTCACGGCGCACTCGTGGCTCGATGATGAGGTTAAGGTAATCAGACTCGGAGAGGTTGGGGCAGCCGCTGCCGCAAATAGGCTCGCTCACTTGAGGGCTTGTGGGCATGTCAATAGCTTTTATGTAGCGGTCATAGGTTGTAGCCGCCGTTGCCGATGCCCCCGGCACCGGAGGCAAAGTCGCGGTAGGGGAAGGGGTAACGGTGGGTGAGCCTATTGTAGGCGTAGCAGTAGGGATGTGCGTGGCAGTGGGGATGGGGGTACCTTTAGTGGTCCCCGTAGCGGTCATTGTAGCAGCCGCAACGGTCGCAACGGTCGCAGCGGTCGCTGTAGTGGTAACAGCCGAGGAGGGCGTGGCGGGTGGGGTCGGCTGCGGAATAAAGTCTTTGATGGCGGCGCTCTTCAACTCACCCTGGGTGACAGTGATTCCAAGTTCGCTCTGCGATTTCTGCCGAAGCACCTCGCTATCTATAAGCTGGCTAAGGACAGTGGGGTCCACAGGGTCGTTATCTACATTCTTCAGCTGGTTTTGCAGGGTAGTAAGCTGGGTGGTCAGCGTCTGCTGGTCGGTCGTCTGGCTGAGGCCCTGTATAGATTGGTTTTGGATCTGCTGGAAAAGGTTCCAGCGCTGGAGCTTGTCATAAGTAGCCCGATTAATAGAGGTACCGTTGACGCTAGCCACCTGGCTGTTAGGCCGGATAACGAAAGTATAAGCCACAGCGATGCCGATTATCAGCGCTGTAACGGTAAGCACAGCTACGCCCACTGCGTAAAGGTTACGGATCTGCCGGCGTTCCTTCTCTGCTCGCGAGAGTTGCCCCCGTGTTAAAGGCACAGGGGCTGTGGATTCAAGCTTTTTCTTCTTAGCCATAGTGATTCTGAGGATTTAAGGTCAAAAGGCGAAAGTAAGCGCGCCGGAGTCGCTCACCTCACGCCTTGAGCGTTTTATCCTCTCAAGACTCCTTCTATCGTGAGTGGGGACCTACGAAGGGCAAAAGGGCCATCTGGCGAGCGCGCTTGATAGCTACGCTAAGGGCGCGCTGGTGGCGAGCACAGGTGCCGGTCTTGCGGCGTGGCTCGATTTTGGCACGCTCGGAGAGATATTTTCGCAGGCGCGGAATATCTTTGTAATCAATATCCTGCACCTTGTCTACGCAGAAGGCGCAGACTTTGCGGCGCGGCACATATCGGTCACGTGAGCGGGGCCGTGCGCCAGGACCGCCGCGCCCAGCAGGGCCGCCACTTCGATTACCGAAGCGACCACCTCCGCCTGCGCCTCCACTACCACCACCACCCCCGCCGGGGCGATAACCTCCGCCGCCTCCTCCACCCGGGCGGTAGCCTCCGCCGCTACCCCCGCCGGGGCGATAACCTCCGCCACCCGGCGCTCCGTCGGGGCGAGCGCCACCCGGCCCACCCGGGCCTGGCGGCCCGGGTGGGCGCTGCTCGCCTCCACCTGATTGGTTTGGATTTACATTATCTGTCTGATCAGCCATTTCTCCATCCTTACTTGTGGGCAGCAAGCTACATTGGTGCAGCAAGCTGCATGAACATTCGTAAAACGTAGGGGCTTAGAACGGGATGTCGTCAACGTCTATATCGGACTCGTCGTAGGTATTGCTGTTGTTATACCCGCCCCCACCACCTGACGACTTGGCAGGACGGTCCTCAGTGGACCCCACGCCCATCGGCCCTGTACCGCCCTGTCGGCTATCAATGAGCAGCATTTCATTGGCGATCACCTCAACGATCTGCTTTTGCTGCCCGTCCGGGGCCTGCCACTCACGGGTCTGCAAGCGGCCTTCGATGTAAACTTTACTGCCTTTATGAAGGTACTCATTGCACTGCTCAGCAAGCTTCTGCCACGCGACGATGCGGAACCACTCTGTTTCCTCTTTCGCCTGGCCGTCTGGAGATTTCCAACTCCGGCTGACTGCCATTGAGAAAGTTGTGACAGGAGTGCCCTGCTGCGTATATTTCATTTCCGGGTCTTTACCCAGATTGCCGATGAGCATAACCTTATTTAAGCCGCGTGCCATATCCGGCCTCCATCTTACTCATTACCTGGATTCACTACTCATAATTTCCGGTACTCAGCACTCAATATTAAACGCCGAAGTGGTAGCTGGCCGCTTTACTCCTCAGTTGGAGCAGTAGCGGGGGCCGGTGCTTGCGTCGGGGCCGCTGTTGGCGTTGGAGTTGGCGCGGGCGTCTCAGTCGCCAGCACAAGCATATGCCGAATCACTTCGTCGTATATACGAAGTTGGGCTTCGAGATCGCGCGTGCGAGTGTTGTCGAGGCTGATCTTATCTACCATGTAGTAGCCATCTTCGTGCTTATCGATGGGGTACGCCAGGCGACGTTTGCCCCAGGGCAGCTTCTCGCGGACTTCGCCACCAAGATTGGCGATCATGCTATCAACGTGATCGTTGACGCCGGGGAGTTGTTCTTCCGTGACGGTCGGACGTACTATGTACATCAACTCGTATTCACGCATGTCCATGTAACACACCTCCTCTCTATGGGATTGCTGCGCGCTTGAATTCGCTTCGGGGAGGTGTGAGTCCCCCGTCCAGCGCGGAGCAGAAAGGTAAGAATCAGTGCTGTCTACGGACGCCGAAAACGCCTCTTTCAGCACTATCCTGGATTATACCACAACACACGGTTGTTGGCAAAGAACGTAAACTGTGGTGGGTACATTTCAGTTGGGGGGCGAGTTGTAGGCGAGTTGCCAGCACTGCTCGA
>JADMIH010000343.1 GCA_015478675.1 Chloroflexota bacterium
AGCTCCACCACCCAACCAGCAAACCCTCCCACGTGCGGAACTGAAGGCGTTCCTGATACAGGCGAGGCGGGGTTATGAATTATGAATTCGTGCGCCAATTGATAATTCATAATAATTAGATATATATCTTTATGCCTGATAAAAAGCTACATCTTAGCCCTGCCGCCGAGCAGGGCCTATCTTCCCAGCTTGACATAGCGGGCCGCGCTTCTGTTGGA
Source organism: Chloroflexota bacterium (assembly GCA_015478675.1). The sequence continues at coordinate 219 of JADMIH010000343.1, forward strand.
GAAGCAGAGGAGGCCGCTTTACAGGTGGCTGAGGCCACCGACCAGTTTGCCGCGGGCGGTATCTCCGTAGAGGCTGCCGCCCAAGCTGAGCAGATCGCCGGGGGCGAAGTAGTTCAGCAAGGTGACGGCGAGGCCGAGCTAACGGTCGAAGAGCGCAAGGCTGTGAGCCGCAGCGTCTTCAGGCTGGCCTGGCCTGCGATTGCTGAGAATACCCTGCAAACCCTCATGGGCATAGTAGACACCGCAGTGGTGGCCCGGCTGGGCACCGATGCGTTATCGGGGGTGGGCGCGTCACAGCAGCTCATCTGGGTGCTTACTACGGCTCTCATCGCTGTCAGCATGGGCACTACGGTGCTTGTGGCGCGCTTCACGGGCGCTCACCAGCACGAGAAGGCGAGCGCCGTTCTCAAGCAATCGCTGATGCTGGCGGCTGTGGTGGGCCTGGCGCTGATTCCTGTATCCCTCCTCTCACACCCGCTGCTATCTATGCTGGGGTTGACCGGAGCGGCGGCGAACGATGGGGCAACCTATCTCAGCATCACATTGCAGTTCGCCATGCTTATAGTGCTGATGTTTGTGGCGGGGGCGGCATTGCGCGGCTCCGGCGATACCAAGACTCCGATGTTCGTTACAGGCTTCATCAACATAATCAACGCGGTGCTGGCGGTGGCGCTCGTCTTCGGCGGCGTGCGCGCAAGTAGTATCCTCGGCGATTGGCTCGGCGGCCTCCTCTCACTGGTGGGCGTACACTCGCAGATACGAATAGCGGGGCTGGATTGGCTGCCGGAGCTAGGAGTTGCAGGGTCGGCGTGGGCTGCTGTTATCGCTCGTGGGGTGGGTACCGCTATTCTGCTCGGTATTTTCCTGCTGCCGCGCTCGCGCCTGCATCTATGGCAGGGTGGCGGCTGGCGGCCTAATTTCTCACTCATGGGCCGGATGCTTGCCATAGGTATACCATCGGCTGTCGAGCAGATGCTCATGTCAGTAGGCATACTTGTCTACAGCTTTATAGTGATAAGCATGGGAGAAGTGATTTTTGCCACTTCGCGCCTTGCCACCAACGCTATATTTCTGTCGCAGATGCCCGGATTCGGCTTCGCGGTGGCGGCCACTACCCTGGTGGGGCAGAGCCTGGGAGCCAGGCAGCCCAGGCGGGCGCAGGTTGGCTCGCAGATCGCTACCCGCTCGGCGCTGATCTTGATGAGCATAATGGGCGGCGTCTTCTTCTTCTTTGGTGGCGTGATACTGCGCGTATTCACCGACGACCCGCAGCTGCTCAGCCTGGGTGGAGAGGCTATGAAAGTGATCGCTTTTAGCCAACCACCTCTGGCGTTAGCGTTCGTGCTGGCTGGGTCGCTGCGTGGAGCGGGAGATGTACGCTACCCGATGGTGGTGACCACTGTAGCTGTCTGGTTCGTGCGGCTGCCGGTGGGGGCTTTCCTCGGCCTACCTGCGGTGTGTCTTCCTTTCACAGCCAGCTGCATACCCGGCTTGGGCCTCGGCTTGCGGGGCATATACACCGCCCTCATAGTAGAGGCTGTTGTGCGCGCAGCCTTCATGTACCGACGCTTCCGAAGCGGCAAATGGCAGACGATTAAGGTGTAGAC
>JADMIH010000118.1 GCA_015478675.1 Chloroflexota bacterium
GGAGAGGGGCATGGGGTGAGGGTACGTAAGGGTAGGTGAGGGTACGCCTCCACAGATACCCCAAGAAGGTTGCTCCACCCCAATTCTGAACAGTTACCTCTTGTGCAAACTTTTGACAGAACTAATGTTCTGTGCTATCCTCCTCTTCAAGAGCAGCTATGGAGGTAGGAGCATGGGCAGTGCCGTGGAGTACAGACAGGCGCAGATGTGGGCGCAGCCCACGGGACGGTGGGTCGCGCACGTCGATATGGATGCCTTCTTCGCTTCTATTGAGCAGCATGACGACCCCTCTATAATGGGCCGTCCGGTGATTGTAGGCAATTCTCCTATGCCAATGGAGAAGCTGCGCGAAATGGCGCTGGAGTGGAGCAAGCTGCCTCGCGCCTCCAGCTTCATCAAGGGCATACGGGGAGTAGTGGCCTCGGCTTCCTATGAAGCGCGAGCATTTGGCGTGCGCTCCGCAATGCCACTCGCTCAGGCTCTTGCCTTGTCTCCTGATGCAGTTGTGGTGCCTGGTCGCTTTGGGCGCTACCGCGAAGTCTCTGCTCATCTCAGGAGAGTGTGGGGCGAGTTCAGCCCTCTAGTCGAGCCTATGTCGCTCGATGAGGCGTATATTGATCTTACAGGTAGCGAATTATCGGAGGGTCCTGTGCGCGCTACGGGGGCGCGCTTGAAGCACCGAATCAAGGAAGAGACAGGGTTGACCGCCTCTGTGGGTATCGGCTCAAGCAAGCTCGTGTCAAAGATCGCTTCTGATCTTGATAAGCCCGATGGGTTGGTAGTCGTCGCGCACGGCAATGAAGCGGCAACGCTAGCGCCGCTGCCTGTGCGTGCCATACCGGGAATCGGCCCGCGTACCGGAGAGGCTTTGCAGCGCCTGGGCATCACTCAGGTAGGCCAACTGGCAGTAGCCCCATTCGACTCCCTTGCAGCCATCTTTGGAGCCGATCACGCCGCCGGGCTTCAGCACCGCGCAATGGGGATTGACGATAGCCCGGTGCAGATTCCTGGCGGCCCCAAATCTATCAGCCGCGAGACCACGCTGGCCGAAGACAGCTCGGACATCTCTATTCTGCGGTCCATGTTGCGCGTCCTTGCGGGCCAGGTTGGTTGGTCGCTGCGGCAAGAAGGCTTCACGGCGCGGTGCATATATATCAAGCTGCGCCTCCTCCCTGCCGAGCTACGACGCCGGAGCGAAAGTGCAGGCTTCGGCACCCTTATCACCCGCAGGTGTACACTACCCACGCCCACAGACGCTGACCAGGCGATCTACAAGGCGGCCACAACATTACTCGATAAAACTGCCTCTACCACCGGCCTCGGCTCAGGCAGGGATGTTGTGAGGCTCCTCGGCGTAGGCACAGCGATGCTGGTACACACGGAGAGCCTGCTTATCAAAGTGGCTGATCCTTCCGACGTGGCTGCAAATAAAAGCACACCACCTCTTGCAGCCGCTGACCGTGACCGCCGTCTCAACGCCAGCCTTGACGCCATCCGCGCTCGCTACGGCTTCGATACCATCTCAGTGGCCTCAACCGCTAAAGGAAGCGATGGTTAGAGAGCAGAAATCGAAGGTTAGTGACCAACCCCTGGTCGCTAACCCCTGATCCCTGAGCGTGGGTTGTTGCCTGCACGTTGAACTTCATGTTACACTGCTCTTGTCTGCGCGGCTCGACCGCGCCATTTTGATGAGGAGAGTGCTAGCGTGTGGTTTTCGTGGGTAATGGTCATTTTGGGCTTCATTATAATTCTTCTTGGGTGCGACGTCTTCACCAACAGTATAGAGTGGCTTGGGAAAAAGCTGAACCTCAACGAGGGTGTGCTTGGTAGTATTTTCGCGGCGGTCGGCACCGCCCTGCCGGAAACATTGATACCGATAGTGGCGGTCGTTTTCGGCGCGACTTCCGGGGAAAGCCGCGCTAATGACGTTGGTATAGGCGCTATCATAGGCGCGCCTTTCATGCTCGCAACGGTGGCTATGTTCGTCACAGGCGTGGCTGTATTTATCTTCGCGAGGCAAGGCCGCCGCGACCTGATAATGAGGGTAGACAGCAAGATCCTCTCCAGAGACATACGCTTTTTCCTCCTGGCTTTTGCAGTGGCCGCGGCTGCCGGTTTTATCGCCAACGAAACTATCAAGATCGTAATCGCGATTGCGCTGCTTTGCTATTATGGTTTCTACGTCTACAAGCATGCCACCGACACAAGCGAAGCCCCCGCTGACGAAGAGGAGGCCGAAGAGCTATCACCCCTGCACTTCGCCCGTAAGAACCCTGACCCCTCACTTCCAATCGTCATTGTGCAAATAGTCTTCGGATTAGCGCTGATCGTTGGCGCGGCAACCCTATTTGTTCAGTACGTAAGCGATGTCGCTACTTCTCTGGGTGTTACGCCGCTTATACTTTCGCTCATCGTTGTGCCCCTGGCAACGGAGTTGCCGGAGAAGTTCAACAGCGTGTTGTGGGTGCGGCGCTCAAAAGATACACTCGCGCTGGGCAACATAACCGGCGCGATGGTCTTTCAGAGCACCTTGCCTGTATCATTCGGCATGGTCTTCACCGACTGGCGTATCAACGCACAGTATGTGCCGGCTTTTGCCCAGGCCGCGCTTGCCATTGTGGCCGCTGCCATCCTCTTCGGGGCGATGGTTTTCCAGAAGCGGTTGAGCGCAACGGCACTAGTATTCTCAGGTTTGTGGTACATAGTGTGGGCGATTTTGGTCTTCCCCCTCGGCATTGAAGAATTCGTCAGAAAATTGGGCTGGGGAGGGTGAAGCGATTGGGCCTCCCGTCCGTTATTCTATACAGAAGAACTTTCCTCCTTTGGGATAACCCCGGTGGACCGCCCAAGCCACCGGGGTTCGTCCTTTAAATTCCCCCACCCTTTGGTAAAGCAAACCACGGATACTCACCACAGAGACGCGGAGTGTGCCGAGAACAAGATTGTCTCCGCGCCGCATCTCACTTTCATCTAACGTGGTTAAATGGGTGTCACGCCCCCATCGCACTCCCCAGAAGTAAAGCCCCTCTCCCCTTGTGGGAGAGGGGCATGGGGTGAGGGAGGGTGAGGGCGCACAGCTACCTCTTGAACCTTGTTCTACCCCTACTCTGAACAGTTACTTTCTTTTCCACGCCCTATTGTAATTGCATACAGTTTAGTATATAATCTCGCACATTGTGCTACTCTGCATATGTAGATTGCATATGTGGGATGCTGCCGTTCGACTCCGCCACAATTTAGTAGAGGAGCTTACTGAATGATGCGCTATCTGACCTTTCGCCCCGCACGACTGATAGGAACTCTCGCATTAATCGCAGCAATGATCCTTCCTGCCCTCAGTCTCGATCCAGGCTTCCCCCGCACCGTTGGCGCGCTGGCCTCCCCTGTGCTGGGCCTGCCCTTTACCCCTTCAACTTCGCTGGTTATCGGCCAGGTCTATGGCGGCGGTGGCAACACAGGCGCAATTTACAAGAACGACTTTATAGAAGTCTTCAACCGAGGCGCCACTACCATCAACATGACTAATTGGTCGGTTCAATATACTAACTCAGGGGGAAACGCCTGGAACGTAACTACTATTTCAGGCTCCATCGCCCCAGGCCAGTACTTCCTGGTGAAAGAAGCAGCCGGCGTTGCCTGTGGCGTGCCATGTGGTGTGGATTTGCCCGCCCCGGATGCCACCGGAACAGCCAACCTCGCCACAAGCGGTGGCAAAGTAGCCCTGCTGAACAACAATACAGCCCTTACCTGCGGCCTCACGCGTGGTAGCTGTGCGAGCGATCCTGACATTCTTGACCTCATCGGCTACGGCGGCGCCTCCGACTATGAAGGGGCAACGCCTGCTCCCGCAGGTAGCAATACTCTCAGTGACATGCGTAAGGTCGCGGGATGCACCGACACAGACAACAATGGGGCCGATTTTACTGCTGTTGCTCCGAACCCACGCAATAGCTCGACGCCTTACAACCTTTGCGTAGGTCCAACTTCCACTCCAACCACAGTTGCCACCAGCACGCCAACTGCCGTTGCCTCAGCCACATCCACCAGCGTTGTCACAGCCACAAGCACATCCCCTGCTAATACTGACACACCCACCTTCGTCGCACCTACCAGCACAGCGACCAGCACCCCCACTGCGGCTGCGCCAACCGGCACGCCCACCATTACTCCTACTCCCGGTGCCTCGGCCACAGGCATCTACATATATATGCTTTACGCGGATGGCCTCACCGCAGGTAGCGTCCAGCCTGACGAAGCGGTGCGCCTCATCAACACCGCAGATACACTTGCTGCCGTGGGGAGCTGGCAAATAGGCAACCAGGACGGTGGCAGCATTACTCTGCCATTAACGACCACTATCGGCCCAGGCCAGAAAATCTGGATCGCCAATAGCGCCACCAGCTTCCGCAGCTTCTTCGGTTTCAAGCCCGACTTTGAGTATGGCACAGACTCCGATCCCTCCGTTCCGCAAGCCTCCGCCTCAGCAGGTTTCACCTTCGCAGACAACGGCGGGGCTGTGCAGCTGCTCGACGCGGCCAGCGCCAACCAGGATACCCTTGTCTACGGCTCCGGTAGTGTCTCTACGCCAGGCTGGAGCGGACCCGCGCTCCGCTATTACATTCCTGCGGGCCAGCCAGGGTTCACCCAGGACGGGCAGATCTTCTACCGCAAGCTGGATGAGATCACCGGCAAGCCCGTTCCTGATACCGACACCAAAGATGACTGGGCGCAGGACGACGACCCCGCAGGCTCAGCCACTCCCGTGACGGGCGACCGCGAGAACGACGACATCAACGGCAAGAAGATCCTCCACCCCGGCTGGGCGCTTACCAACCCCAACTATGAGGATATGTTCTTCACCAAGCAATTCACGGAAACCGCAACTACCAAGTTCGTGACCGACCCCGACAATGGCTTTGACGCAATCCGCAGCGTGATCCTCTCAGCCACGCAATCAATCACAATCGAGACCTACGAATGGCATAACGCTCCCTATGTGCAAGATATTATTGACGCGCATAATCGTGGAGTGCAGGTCAACATAGTGATAGATGGCAACCCTTGTTGTACCCAGCTTCCCGACAACGAGACGCTTTGGAGCGCGCAGCAGTGGGAGGCTAACGGCATACCCGTTTATTTCTTCAGCGGCACCCCAGCCACCGCGAACGATACCTATCGTTACAACAACACCCACGCCAAGATCATGGTCGTGGACCGCCGGTGGGTGGTGACAGGAGCCGACAACTTCTCCCTTGCCGCCCAGCCCAACGATCCAATGGGTAACGGCACGGCGGGTGAGCGCGGCGCCATGATCATCACCAACGCGCCCAGCGTTGTGAGCTACACCCTGCGCCTTATCAGCTTCGACTTCCAACCCGGCAACTACGCCGACTTGGTGCGCTATGGCACAGCGCCCGGCTTCGGCCCTCCTCCCGCAGGCTATTCGCCCACTCCACTTCCGGACATGACAGGCTACACTCCGATCAAGCCCACACCTCTCGTCGTAACCGAGACAGAGGGTTTTGAGATCATACAAACCGCAGACAACGGTCTGCGCGACGTAGACAGTCTTATAGGCCTGGTCAACAAGGCAGGACCAGGCGACCAGGTGATGGTCGAGCAGCAGTATGAGCGCAAGTACTGGGAAACGAGCATCACCGACGGCCCCAACCCACGCTTGCAGGCCTACATACGGGCGGCACAACGCGGAGCCAACGTACGTATATTGCTCGACGGCTTCTTCGAGGGCGGCGACTGCACCAGCAGCACCCACAACCCCGCCACTGTCGCCTACATCAATGGCCTTGGACTGCCCAATATACAGGCCAGAGTTGCCGCGCCCACATCAGGCGGGCCTGTCGGCGGCGGAATTACAACGGGCAATATACACAACAAGATGGACCTTGTGAGCACGGGCGGCGGTGTCACCGATTACGTCCATATTAGTAGCATCAACGGCTCGGCCAATAGCTCAAAGCTCAATCGTGAGTATGGCTTGCAAATACAGTCGAACGCAGGCTATGGCTACTTCAAGGATGTCTTTGACGCCGACTGGAACACGGGGTATATCCCTTGCGGTTCAGCCACTGCTACTGCCACAGTTACGCCTGGCGGCCCAACATCTACACCGACTCTTACCGCAACAGGTACTCCACCCACTGCCACCGCCACAAATACCTCAGTGCCTACCCCAAGTTGCAATGCGCTTGTGAATGGCGACTTCGAGACGGGCCAGCTTGCGCCCTGGGTAACCACCACCCCAGGAGTCGTCGCCACCATCGACGACACCCTCCCGCACAACGGTGACTACTCGGTGGCGATCACCCATAGCTTTACAGCAACCGGTGGCGGCTCACAGGGTATTCAGCAGGCCATAACAGGTATAGTCGGCGGGCAGGCCTACCTCGTTCAGGGTTACGTCTACAGGCCCGACAACAACATCCAGTCCGCGCGCGTTCGCGTCGCATGGTATAACTGCCCGGATTTTGCCTGCTCTCAAGAGAGCACAAGTGACGTCTTTGCCGGCAATCGTGGCGTGGCAGGTTGGCAGTTCTTCAGCGGAAGCGTCAACGCCCCCGCCGATGCTGTGGCCGCTCGCTACCGCCTCATCTTTTATAACGCCACCGCTGTCGCCTCCACTATCCGCTTCGATGACCTTGTACTGGCCTGCCCCACCGTATATACCCCCACCGCGACGAGCACAGCCTCTGATACTCCTACCGAAACCGCTACCGCAGGCCCAACCGACACCTCGGTGCCCACCGAAACGCCTTCATCTACTGTCACGGATACTTACACTCCGGTGCCGCCTACTAACACACCCACTCAACTCCCCTCGGAGACGCCGACGCAGACAGCAACATCCACTCCTACCCTGACGAGTACAGCCATTCCAACAAACACGAGCACCTCTACCGCTACCAGCAGCCCCACTCAAACGCCCAGTAATACGCAAACTCAAACCCCAACAGCTACAGCCACTCTCACCTCAACGCCAACGAACACACCCACGCAAACAGCCGTGCCTACACTAACCAGCACCTCAACAGCCCCTCCCACACCTTCTAACACCCCCTCGGCAACAGCCACGGTTACCCTGACACCTTCTAACACCCCAACGCAAACCAATACTGCCACTGTCACACGCACGCCAACCAATAGCCCAACCATGACCACGACCGCGCTCTCAGCTACTTCCACCGCAACAGCAAGCGCAACAGCAAGCGCAACCCAAACAGGCACATCGACCAGCACAGGTACCCCCACAGCCACCTCTAGCGCAACGCCAAGCGCGACGCAAACAGCTACGCCCACAGCTAGCCCTACTCTCCCGCCACCAAGCCCCACCGTGACCCTGACGAGCACGGCGAGTGCCACACAAACAGGCACCGCAACAAGCACAGCTACGTTCACAGCTAGCCCTACTCTCCAGCCACCGACCGACACGGCCACCATTCAAGCGCCCACATCAACCTCTACCGCAACCACCCCACCCACCGCCACATTGACCGGCACCGCGAGCGTGACGCCGCTTCCTCCGACCGCTACAGCGACGGCGGCGCTCCCCACGAGCACTCACACCGCAGTGAGCACCGCTACAGAGACTGCCACATTAACTTCTACCACGCAAAGTACAGTCACCACCCTTCCTACCTCTACCCTGACGGCAATCGCCACCACCACCACGCAGGTGACCAGCACTATCACTTCTACAGGCACAGCAACGGGCACAGCAACAGAAACGGCCACCGTTGGCGCGGCCGGGACGGCAACCACGACGGCTACTACGCCTCCTGCTGCAACTCCCACAGCGCACGCGACCGAGTCGCCGACCGGCACAGCTATCCAGGCCACGCCCACCGCAGGCGAAACCGTAACCCTGACCTCCACACCCACAGGCACAGTCTGCCTGATAGTCTTCGAGGACGTACCTCAGTCTAACGTCTTCTATCCATATGTGGAGTGCCTGGCCTGTCGCGGCATCATCTCAGGCTACGAGTGCGGTGGCCCGGCTGAGCCTTGCGATACAAACAACGACCCTTACTTCAGGCCAAACAACAACGTTACGCGGTCGCAAATTGCCAAGATCGTGGCAAACGCCGCGGGCTTCATGGAAGACCCGGGGCAGCAAATCTACCAGGATGTCACCCCTGCTAACCCCTTCTACAGCTACGTTAATCGCCTAACTGATAGGGGTGCGATGGGCGGGTACCCCTGCGGGCAAAATACCGCAGAGCCATGCATCTTGCCCGAAAATCGCCCCTACTTCCGGCCATTTGCCACCGCCACACGCGGTCAACTGGCAAAGATCGTGAGCAACACCGCCAACATTTCTGATGATCCTGGTGCACAGCTCTTTGAAGATGTAGCCACCGATAATCCCTTCTATATATGGATCAACCGGCTAACGCGCAGGGGCGCGATGGGCGGCTACAATTGCGGCTTGGCGGGTGAGCCATGCGTGCCACCCTCGAACAGGCCCTACTTCCGGCCCTTCAACAATGTGACAAGAGGTCAGACCTCAAAGATCGTAAGCAATACTTTCTTGCCGGAGTGCAATACACGCGAGCTGCGGTAAAGCTCTGAGCTCGGCCTAGGCCAGCTTGAGAAGTGGCGCAACGCTAGCGCCCGATCTAGCGATATGGAAAGAAGCTCTATCTGATGAGATATGCCCCAACAGATAGAGCTTCTTTGTAACTGTTCAGATGCAGGATTTTTCTACGAGTTCTGCTAGGTGGTCCATAAGCTCATGTGTGCCTTCTTTCCTTCCATTCCATTCCTGATTGGATCATTGCGTCGCGGTCCTCAACTGACTGGCAAGGGGCTATCTTCGTCATCAGAGTCTTGCCACTCTGCTCTTCTAACTGAGACGTTTCGAGGGAGATACAACCAGGCTCCCCTTCGTATTCAAAGGTTTGCACGACACACTTCGGTGAAGCGATCGGGTGATAGAATCGGTGAAAGGCGTACTCGTTTCCCTCGGCATCACGGTTGATGAAGCGCCATGCGCCTCCCTGCCTCCTCCAAGATGCCCCCAGGTGCTTCACACACCAAGACGGCTCATGGGCAACTGTGTGCACGATTTCCTGAGGGTTTGCCCGTCGTCCCACTTGCCCCTATTACCTGTAGGTCCGCCCTTTCCACCGAACTCCCTTACCTGAGACCATACGATAGGCCGAGAAGAGGAGCATGGCGTCTCCCACTACCACCCCCAGTGGGTACGTAAATGCGTAGAGTGGGCTAATGCCCATCTGCTTACAGACGCGCGCTCTCAACATCAGCATCGGTATTAGCTGCACAGGCGCATTGGCAAGCGCGGCTCGCCTGGCCGGATAATCGCGCTTCAACAGCGCATAACCGAGCGCCAACTGAGGCACAAGCGCATACAGCGCCAGTGCAAACGCAACTATCAGAGCCTTGCCCAGACGCTGCCCGCTCGCCCAGAAGAGCGTCTTTGTGTAACCGAACCACATATCCCTCAAAGAGGAGTAAACTCTTGCATTTACCAGATTACAGCCATATTCCAGCCGCACATTATACCCGCGCACTTTGCATGCCTCCGCAATCGCCCTGTCCTCCGCCACATCAGACCTGACGCTCTCCAACGCACACACCTCTGCATAGACCTCTCGCCTGATGAGGATAAACTGGCCGTTGGCAGCCGCCCTTCCACCCCTGTTGTTCACCTGATCCATCGTTCCCACGAGCAGTGTATATAGCTCACCCACCTGGGGCACTATCACGCACTCCCAGAACGACTTCATCTCAACAGTGATAATGAGACTGAGGAGATCGGCTTCTGTCTCCATAGCCCTGGCGACCACAGACGACAGCATGTCGCCCTTGTGCCGTGTATCCGCATCAACAAATAAAAGCCACTCAGCCTCGCTGGGCGCGGCGCGAAAGCCTGTGTACATAGCGTGGTTCTTGCCTGTCCACCCCGGTGGCAGGGGGGCTGCGTCCACTACCTCCAGGCGTGCAACTCTTGCCGCAACAGCCTGGGCAATTTGCTCGGTTGCATCTTCGGAGCCATCGTTCACCAACGTTACTCCCCAGCTATCCTGGGGGTAGCTCTGGGCCAGCAGTGATTTGAGCAGCGGCCCTACGTTCTCTGCTTCGTTGCGCGCGGGCGCTATTACTTGCACAAAAGGAGCACGTCTACCAGACGGCCACGCCCGCTCTTCGATCTCACGGTTGTTGCGCCTATTGAGCGCCAGCCCCAGCGCCACCCCTGCCGTTATAACATTGATGATAAGGGAGCGCAGCAGATGTATACTGTACTTTGTTGATAACACAGGCACAGTTTACCTGCCCCCGATTGAAAGAACAAGAAGGAGGGTGCGGAGATGCCGACCATTGACAAAGCAAAAAGACGCGACGAGCACCGCCGCAAAGCTCGTCAGGCAAAGTTCCAGGGCGTGCGCTACAACACTCTGCGGGCGGGCGAGTCGCTCGCCGCGTGGGAGGCCGCACGCAAGACTACCCTCGAAGGCAAGAAAGTAAAGCGAACGAAAAGCAAGTAGCCCACTTCTTCACTGTCCAGAGTACCCATGTTGGTGCCATTCCGATTCATTCAAGCTATTGCAATCGCAGAACTTATGTGCTAATATATGCTATACCTGTAGCTTAGAAAGTGAGAATGGTGATGAGCAAAGACGACATTGACATAGTAAGCCAGAGAGAATTAGCGCGGCTGGAGCCTTCGGGCATCGTGCAGGCCGTCCCTGACAGGAACGACCTGCTTGTGCAGACTTTGACCGAGGCGCAGGTGGATTTCCTTTTACAGCGCACTCCCAAGCAGGAGATAAAAATGAGGCAGGGTCGCGGCGGTATGCACTTTGCATACGTGGAGCACGGCTACGTCACTGAACGCCTCAACCTGGTTTTCGGCTTCAACTGGGACTTCGATATTTTCGACAAGCAAATGCTAGAGGACGAGGTAATTGTCGAAGCGCGGCTAACGGTGCGCACGCCTGGCGGCCAGACAATCGTCAAAACTCAGTTCGGCGGAGCTGAGATAAAGAGGCACGCATCAGGGCCGAGGAGTGGCCGCCCACTCTCCATAGCTGACGACTACAAGGCCGCAGGTAGTGACGCCCTCAAGAAGTGCGCCTCACTGCTAGGTATAGGGTTAGACCTCTATGGGAGGGACCGCCCAGATGAGGTAGAGATGCCTCCTGAGAAGCCACAGGCACAAAAGCGTGAGCGTCCACGTGTCGTAGACAGTGCCCCTGCCATTCGCCAGCTTGACGTTTCGAACAGCCTCTGCACAACTCGCCAGGTAGAGGAGATTACACGCGCCGCATTGCAGGCCGGGCGCACTGTTGAAGAGCTTTGCGACAGCCTCGGGGTGCTCGACCTTTCGGAGCTTACGGAAGCCAGGGCGCAGCGCGTGATAGCTCGCTTGCACACCCTGGCGGGCGCCCCGCGCCACTCCGAAGCCTCATAGCGCCCTCTTTTCTCAGATATACAAGCGCCCTGCCCAGGCTCGCGATACTCGCCACGTTCTTCAAGTTAGCTTCACAAAATCACTTACAACTGGGCCCGACCATCGACCACCACTCGCCATTTCTCTCCTTCTGTAAGTGTTCAGAGTAAGCCATGACCCTATGGGTCACCATTACGAATGAAAATACGAGTGATTTAGCACCCCTCTATACTACTACCCTTCTCGTTTTCATAAGAGTAGGGGTGAGGGTGCGCCTCCACGGATACCCCAAGAAGATTGCTCCACCCTAAATCT
>JADMIH010000119.1 GCA_015478675.1 Chloroflexota bacterium
GAAGACCGCAAAACGTGCAATCACGATCCTATCGCTCCTGGTAGTTTTTGGCATGGTGCTCGCAGGTTGCGGCACCTCCGGTGTAGCTACTCAGGTATCCGAGGGCGCAACAGTAGTTGCCACAGACGTCACGGGTGCTGCTACCAGTGTTAGCGGCGCTGTTAACCCCACCGATACTGCATCTACCTCCGCGCCCGCGAGCGGCGACGTAGTTAAGATCGCTGTAGACCTTCCCGCTTCGGGCGCAGATGCCACCGACGGCATTCCGACGCGCAACGGAATGCAACTAGCCATTGATGAGGCAAACGCAAAGGGCGGCGTAACTCTAGATGGCAAGCAGTACAAAATCCAGATGTACTTCCTGGACGACGTGCCCCCCGGCGGGCAGGCGCATGACCCTGCACAGGGTTCCAAGAACGCCGACTCGTTCATCGGAGATAAAGATGTCATGGTCATGCTTGGCCCCTTCAACAGTAACGTTGCCCGGGCTATGATGCCCAAGCTCAACACCGCCGGCCTCTGCAACATCAGCCCATCGAACACAGGCGAAGGGCTAACCAAGCCTGAGTTTGGCGAGACCAAGACGCTGCGACCGACAGGCATCGTGACCTACTTCCGCGTCTGCACCACCGACGACATCCAGGGTCCGGCGGGCGCTGATTATGCCTACGACAAGCTAGGCGCGAGGAAAGCCTATATCCTTGATGACACCGAATCATACGGCAAGGGACTCGCAGACAACTTCCAGAAGGAATTCGCGGCTAAGGGCGGCACAGTGCTCGGCCACGACGGTGTACCGAAAGGCACTACTGACTATAGCTCGATCTTGAGTAAGATTGCTTCGACCAACCCTGATATTCTTTTCTACGGAGGCACCGCTTCCAACAATATCCCTCTCGCCCGCAAGCAGATGAAGGCCGCAGGCTTGAACATCCCACTCATGGGCGGTGACGGTATCCAGGACGCCGAGTACCTCAAGGTGGCCGGGGCTGACGCCGAGGGTAGCTACAGCACAGTAGCCGCCGTCAACGTGAACACCTTGCCGGAAGCCAAACAGTTCATAGCGGACTACAAAGCCAAGTACAATGCAGAGCCAGGCGCTTACAGCGGCCCAGGCTACGAAGCCGCCAACATCGCTATCGACGCAATGAAGCGAGCGGGCACCAAGAATCGCGCGGCGGTATGTCAGGCTCTTCGCAACACGAAGAACTACATGGGCATCCTCGGCGAGACAAGCTTCGATCAGAATGGTGACACCGACAACAAGGTGATCAGCTTCTACAAGGCAACAGGCGGCGCATGGACCTTCGTGGACCAGCTGCGCTTTGGCGCAAAGCCGTAACGTTCTGGATGGATGAGCCGTTAGCCCATCCATCTCTCGGTAACCCTCAAGGAAAGGGACGACGCGCAGCCGTCCCTTTCCTTCACTAAAGCCTCATACCACACCAAGCAGCCGGGCAGGAGTTACACTCTTTATGGATGGCGTCCTCTTGTTGCAACAGCTGATCAATGGCCTGTCAAAAGGCTCGGTTTACGCTTTGATAGCCCTCGGCTACACGATGGTCTATGGCATCGTTGAGTTGATCAACTTCGCGCACGGCGACGTCTTTATGCTGGGCAGCTTTACAGCGATCACATTCGTCGCCCTCTTTGGCATCGACGGCAACAACCCCACCCTCAAAGACCCCCTTGCCGTAATAGGCGTATTGATCCTCACCTTCATCGTGACGATGGCAGTAACAGGCATCCTTGCCGCGCTGATAGAGCGGCTGGCCTACAGGCCGCTGCGTAACGCGCCCAAGCTAGCGCCGCTCATCTCCGCTATCGGGGTCTCATACATCTTGCAGAACGTCGGAGAAGTCTGGAAAGGTCCCGCTATCGTCACCTTCCCAGACATATTCGAGGACCAGCTCTTTCGTATTCCTATAGATGATCGCGCCATTATCATCCGTAGCAAGGCGATCTTAATACTGCTTGTCAGCATTGTCCTCATGGCGCTGTTAACCTTCTTCGTACAGCGCACCAAAATGGGCAAGGCCATGCGCGCCACGGCGCAGGACCGCTCGACCGCACAGCTTATGGGTATTAACATCAATATGACGATTGCCCTCACCTTCTTTATCGGGGGCGCGCTGGCCGGGGCAGGCTCAATACTTTACGGCATGTTCATACATGGGGTGCAGTTCACCCTGGGCTACCAGGCGGGCCTGCGAGCATTTACGGCGGCGGTGCTTGGGGGGATCGGCAACATACCGGGGGCCGTCCTGGGGGGCTTTCTAATCGGTATGATAGAAGCCTTCAGCGACACTGTTTTCCAGCCCCAATGGACCCAGGCTGTGGTTTTCCTGATGCTTATCCTTATCCTGGTCTTCAGGCCATCCGGGTTGCTGGGCCAGCAAGTGCCCGAGAAAGTCTAGGATAACCAATGCAGCCTTCCAAAGCCACCCCCCAGCCAAGCCTTTTGCCGCGCCCTAAGCGCGCCAGCAAGCGCTCCATGGTTACGGCAGCTATTGTGGGAGTGCTGCTGATTCTTTTGCCGGTGCCGGGGATGCTCTCAGCCGCAGGCATCGTTGACTTACCTATACGCTTTGACCAGGCGTTCATGAATGCAGCCGCGGACACGGGCGTCTTTGTGCTGCTGGCGCTGGGGTTGAACATTGTGGTCGGCTATGCAGGCCTGCTTGACCTGGGATACGCGGCTTTCTTCGCCATAGGCACCTATACCTATGCCATCCTCGGTTCGGTATTCTTCAATATTCACGTTCCTTTCTGGATCATGCTCTTTGTTTCGGCGCTGGTGACTGCCCTCTTCGGAGTGGCCTTTGGCGCGCCTACTTTGCGCTTGCGGGGCGATTATCTCGCTATCGTCACTCTTGGCTTCGGTGAGATAGTGCCGACTTTCATCCTGAACCTCGATAAAGTGACCAACGGAACAAACGGCATCGCGGGTATAGATAAGCCATCTATCGGCAACTTTGTAATCGGGGCGAATAACGACAACATCGGCTTCTACTATCTCGCCCTGGTGCTTGTCGGGATAATAGTGTTCGTGATCAACAGGCTGCGCGACTCTCGCATCGGCCGGGCGTGGATGGCTATCCGTGAGGACGAGCTTGCCGCCGCCACGATGGGCATCAACACCACAACTACTAAGCTGCTGGCCTTTGGCCTCGGCGCGGCTCTTGCAGGTTTCGCAGGCACCTTTTACGCATCTCACCTCGGCTTTGCTTCACCCCAACAGTTCAACTTCAGCCAGTCTGTGCTGATCCTTTGCATGGTGATCCTGGGGGGCATGGGCAACCTGTGGGGCGTAATGGTCGGGGCCGTCATCATTTACATGTTGCAGACAGTGGTGCTTATACAATTGCCCACCTGGGTTAGCAATCTCGGCGCGAGCACGCAGCTTGATTTTCTGGTGAACTTCAGCAACAACGTACGCCTCACCGATTACACATTCTTCATCTACGGCATCATCCTGGTTTTGTTTATGCTCTTCCGTCCGGCAGGCTTGATCCCAAGCTCTCGCAGGCGCGAAGAATTGCAGCCCGATACCAAGGATATATCGGAAGCTGAGCGCCAGGAAGTCTATGACACACGCGACGCAGACCAGGCCGACCCAGACGTAAAAGGAGGCTCGTAACTTGGATGGAGCTACTCCTGCCGGGGGCGGAGTTTCCACGGCATCCGTGCAGGGAGGCAAAGATTTGCTCGTCGCCCAGGCGGTGACAATGCGCTTCGGTGGGCTTGTCGCCGTCAACAGCGTAGACTTCACGATCCCGCAGAACTCAATAGTGAGCCTGATCGGACCCAACGGCGCGGGCAAGACCACCTTCTTCAACACAATCACAGGACTGTACAAGCCGACAAGCGGCAAGCTTATCTTCGATGGGCGCGATATAACGGGCATCGCACCCTCGGCTATCATGTCGCGTGGCATCGCCAGAACCTTTCAGAACATACGGCTCTTCTCGAATATGACCGCCCTGGAGAATGTTCTGGTAGGACAGCACAGCCGTATGCATTCAGGCCTCGTTAGCAGCGTATTGCGCTTGCGTTCAATGCGTAACGAAGAAGCACATGCACGGCAGAAAGCAACTGAGATGCTGGAGATGGTGAATATGCATACCGCCTCAGACGAAGTAGCCAAGAACTTGCCCTACGGCGATCAACGCCGCCTGGAAATTGCGCGCGCCCTCGCCAGCGACCCCAAGCTGTTGCTGCTGGATGAGCCGACAGCAGGGATGAACCCCAACGAAACCAGCAGCCTTATTAGCTTCATACGCGAGTTGCAGCAGCGCCTGGGAATAAGCATACTTTTAATCGAGCACGACATGAAGGTGGTCATGGGCCTCTCAGAGAGGATAACGGTGCTCGACTACGGCACGAAGATCGCCGAGGGAAGCCCCGCCGAAGTGCGAGCCAACCCACGTGTGATCGAGGCGTATCTGGGCCGCAGCAACGCTGACCAGTAGCAGGGGTTACACCTAACCGCGACAAGCAGAGCAGGAACAACCGCCAGATGGCTTTACTTGAAGTTGAGCAGATAGAGACATACTACGGGAATATCCGCGCCCTCAAAGGCGTTTCCCTCACGGTGGATCGGGGCGAGATAGTGAGCTTGATAGGTAGCAACGGCGCGGGTAAAACCACCACTTTGCGCACCATCTCCGGCATGCTAAGGCCCCGAACGGGCCAGGTGAGGCTTGAAGGCAAGCGCATTGACACCTTACCTGCCGAGCAGCTGGTCCGCCTGGGCATAGGGCACTCACCGGAAGGGAGGCGCATCTTCAGCCGGATGACGATCCAGGAGAACCTGGATATGGGAGCCTTTTCACGGAGCGACAAGCAGGCTATCACGAAAGATATGGAACGGGTACTTGAGCTTTTCCCCAGACTGCGCGAACGGCTCACCCAGCGCGGCGGCACCCTCTCCGGCGGTGAACAGCAAATGCTCGCCATTGGTCGCGCCCTGATGTCCAGGCCCAGTATTCTCCTTCTAGATGAGCCTTCGATGGGTCTTTCACCTATCCTGGTAGAGACAATCTTCGGCATTATCAAAGAGCTAAATAGTACAGGCTCAACTATTCTGCTGGTGGAGCAGAATGCTCTCCTCGCCCTCCAGGTCGCGCATCGGGGATATGTCATCGAAACTGGGAAGATAGTGCTCGAAGACAAAGCGGCCAATCTCCTCAAGAGCGAACGTGTTCGGAAAGCCTACCTCGGCGAAGAGTAGCTCAGACGCTTTGCCCTTGCGACGCAAAAGAGGTATCTGCTTCAAGCGGGCACTGAGCCTCAGCCTTCTCCTGGTCGCTATTCTTACTTTGACCGGCTGCGCCTCGTCCGGTCAAAAGCTCCCACCGGCAGCCCCCAACACGGTTCGCATCATCTCCTCACTTCCCACCAAAGGCCAACTCGCATCTCAAAGCGTGCAAATAAGGCAGGCAATAGACCTGGCGATTACCCAGCGCAAAGGTATAGCAGGCAGGCTGCGCGTTGAGCATGTGGCGCTTGACGATGGGTCCGGTGAGACAGGCGAATGGGCTGCTGACAAAGAGCAGGCCAACGCCCGTGAAGCCGTAGCCGACAGCAGCGTCGTAGCTTACATCGGGCCGTATAATTCAGGCGCTGCCGCGTTATCGCTGCCCGCCACAAATAGCGTGAATTTACTGCAACTTGGGCCTACGACAACCTGGCCTGGGCTTACTCTGGATGGTTGGAACCCCGGCGAACCGCAGATGTACTACCCAACTGGAAGGCGCAACTTCGCGCGATTGATGCCGCCTGACTCTTTACAAGCCACAGCAGCAGCGCGATGGGCCGCGCAATCGGGCGTCCGAAGCGTCTACCTTCTACAGGATGGCAGCTCCTACAGCAACGGTTTAGCACGCGCCTTCGCAGCGGAGGCAAAGAGCCTGAAGCTCGCCATAAAGGGTGAAACGCTCGTGGTGCCTGGACAGACGGGGCTTGCAGAGAAGATCGCAACTTCAGGCTCTGACGCCCTCTTCTATGCGCCAAGCAGCGCTGCAAACGCTGTAGCAGCAGCCAAAGGCTTACAGAAGGTTAACTTGCCGGGAGGGATATATTCAAGCGACACCGCGATGAGCGACCAGTTTCTGGCGGGAGCGCCATCAGGAGGCCCGCAGTGGCATATCGTCCATAATAGCTTGCCTTCACCCCCGCAAACCCCGCAGTGGAAGGCTTTTAGCCTCGCCTTCCAGCAAGCCTACGGGGACACCCCCGGCCAATTTGCTGCCAACGCATACGACCTTACTAACCTCGTTTTAGATGCTATTCAAAAAGCCGGCGGAGACCGCGGTAAGATCATGCAAGGCGTCATGAGCACCAGGGCCTATAGTGGAGTAACGGGTGAGATAACCTTCGACACGAATGGCGATATTGAGCAGTGGCAGATGAGCGGCTACAGCGTTGTCGGCGGCAGATTCTCTTTGAGCACGTTATTAGGGAGCAACAAGTAAGCGTAAGCAGTACACAAGTCAGGGCCAGCCAGTGCGCAAGGCACTACGTCAGGCCATTTCGTCTAGCAGAGAGTGCAAACGGTTGATTTCTGTTCGTACAGCTCCTGCATCCGCCAGGCCAAGGATGGACATCCGTTTCACTAGCTCTTCGGAAACAGGCACACCGCTTTTCGCAGTGGCCCCTTGCTCCTCAAGCTCTTCGTAGAGGCTTTCCAGCTCCTCAAGGAAAAGCATTGTCTTATAGACCTCCTCTTGCTCCGAACCTGGACCTGTCTGCGGAACGCTCCCGTATTCTTCGATGTACATGCGTAGCTCCTACGAGTTCGACAAGAAGGCTGAAGCGAAGACCACCAGCACGGCGAGGGCACCCACCGCCGCAAACTCGATGTACACATCGCGTGTGAGTTTATGATCAACATAATGAGAGACAATCCCATGTATCACATAGAAGACCACAAGCAAAAACGCCCCACCCACAAGGGTTGTAAGCGCCGCCCAGTAATTGAGGCCCCAGGTGATCTCCCCACAGATTAAGCCTGTAATAGCCGACAATAGGATCAGCGTGCTCCGTCTACCCTCAACGGGCAGGCCCAGCGCGCGATGCCAGGCCGCGTCCCGAGAAAGCAATTCGTATATGAGAAGAGTGGAAACCACCGCCACCGCCGAAGCAGAGTAGAGCGAGCGCACCTTCAAGCCATATACAACGCTAAAGAGCAAGAAGGCTGTGAGGTGAGATGCCACATTGAGCGCGGTGTGAGCAAGCCCAAAGTATCTGTCGCGGGTATCAAGGGCATGTACGTTCGACCAAACAAGGGCCGCGAAGGACAGACCGGCGATAATGACAATGAGCGCCTGCAACGCTCCGCTATCAAATAGCTGCACGAAGATTACGTAACCGGCCACAAGTAAGACAGGCAAGATCACGTCGAGAGGCAGAGGAATGAGCGGAAACCGCGTGTCGGGCAAGGCATGCTCCTGGGGAATGTCCACACCTCTGCGCAACCAACGAGTACCGGCAGCTGCGACAACCGACAGGGAAATGGCTATCAATAGGATGAGAAGAGCAGCCTGCTCGGTTCCCAGCAGGGCGCGGCTGATCGCCAGGGTCAACCCAAGCCCCACGAAGAGGAGCGCTGAGACGATGAATAGACGCTCTGTGCGCGGCATCAGCTGCTCATGTAGGCGGCTATTACCGCGCCGACTGATGCGGGTACGAGGGGACCCTCGCGCAGCACACGCGGCGGGTCCACTGTGCAGTCAACCACAGTGGAGGAGACGCCTCCGGGCGTGTCGCCTCCGTCTATGATGAGTTGAACGCCATCACCCAGGCAGGCGGCTGCCTGTTGCGCGTTTAGAGCGTCGGATTCCCCCGAAAGATTAGCGCTGGTAGATGCGATTGCTCCTCCGCAGCTTTCGATGAATGAGCGCAGCTCACTATGATCGGGCACTCGAACGCCGATGGTACGGCCACCGCCAAGCTCAGCGGGCAAGTCGCCACGGCTCGGGAGCACGAGCGTTAACGCACCCGGCCAAAAGGCCGTAGCTAGCGCCTCAGCTACCGGGGGTACAAAGTCAACGATTGTGCGCAGATGCTCAGCGCCCGCGAGAAGCAGGGGCAACGCTTTATGCGCCGGCCTCCCTTTCACCTGGTAAATACGTTCGATGGCATCCACGTTGCGCAGATCGCAGCCCAGGCCGTAAACAGTGTCTGTGGGGAAAGCCACGAGACCCCCCGCCACAAGCACCTGCCGGGCTTCTTCCCACGCTTCCCTGCTCATCTTGAGGGTCGTCATCTGTCAGTGCCTCCGCTCAAGTAAAAATCTACTCCAGGCAGCTAGTAAGGCTCGATACGGCGTTTCTGGCAGCTCCTGTAGTTGATCAAAGCTTTGGCGAATGTACGAAGTAGCCAATTCCTCAACGGCTGCGTAAGCTCCTGATGAATGTAATATGCTGAGCGTTTCGGTCAGAGCGTTAGAATCAGCTTGCCGATTGCCCAGGGTGGAGAGGAGATGCTGCTTCTCCGCGTCGCTTGCTAAGGCGAGCGCTTTGTATACCACGAGCGTGCGCTTGCCCTCACGAATGTCAGAGCCGACAGGCTTGCCGAGCAGCGCCTGGTCAGCTGTTAGGCCAAGCAGATCGTCTCTAAGTTGAAATGCTATGCCACAGAGATAGGCAAAGCGCGCTAGCTTGGCGGCATAGTTCATTGCATCCGGCTTGCCTCCCAGCCCTATCTCTACGCCACTCCACGCGGCGTACTCAAGGAGCGAGGCGGTCTTCTTGCCGAGCATATAGAGCACAGCGTCCTCCGTCAAGAACTCTGGCGGTATAAGGGAATATTGCACGTCAAGCATCTCCCCTTCGAGCAGTTGGGGTGTGAGGTACGCCGACATCCTGCGCGTTAGCTCCAGCACCAACCTTGCATCGACCCCGCGCGCCTGTAAATCCCCCAACAACGAGTAAGCCCAGCTTTGCTGCAAATCGCCCGTCAGAATCGCCACAGCCATGCCGTAGTGAGACGACGCGGAGGGGCCGAGGCCATAATTACGCGCTACATCTGCTGCATAATGTGCATGGACTGTGGGGCTGCCACGGCGCATATCGTCGCGATCAATTATGTCATCATGCACCAGCGTCCATGTGTGGAAAATCTCCACCGCGGCGGCGGCTGGCAGCGCTTGTGTCTCATCGCC
Source organism: Chloroflexota bacterium (assembly GCA_015478675.1). The sequence goes on from JADMIH010000119.1 coordinate 9,167, forward strand.
ACCTACTGCCCCGCAACTTAGGAGAAGGAGGATAGGTCGCAGAGCCTTGCCGCGCTGTCGTATATAACTGAAGAGGCCGTCGTGAATGTCGGCAGGCTTGAAGTCGGGGGTGCCAGGCCAATTATCCAGGTAATCGTATACCAGGCTGCGGCGCTCCAACATGGCAGCCTCAAACGTCTGCCACTGGTCAACAATCGCAGGACCAGGCTCAGGGGCTTGCGGTAAACCCATTTAGAGGTGCTCCTTGATGCTCAGGGCTGCTGAGCGGTCCATACCTTTGACAGATGCAAGTTCTTCCACGCTAGCGTCGCGTATGCCTTGCAATGACCCGAAGTGGCGCATGAGGGCTTTCTTGCGCACAGGCCCAATATTCGGGATAAGGTCCAATTTGCCGCGTACGGCACGTTTAGCGCCAAGCTTTTTATTGTATGTGTTGGAGAAACGATGGGCCTCGTCGCGTATCCGCTGCAATAGACGCAGCGCCTCTGAACGCTGTTGCAACACAACAGGCTCAGATCGCATCGGCACGAATATCTCTTCTTCACGCTTGGCCAGGGAGATCAGCGGCACATCTGTCAGCCCAACTTCAAGGAGGGCGGCCTGCGCCGATGCTAGCTGACCCTTGCCGCCATCGATCACCACAAGGTCGGGCAAAACGGCCCACCCACCGGCGGTGTCTTTGCCGTTTTGCGCACCGCCCCGGCCACTCTCTACCTCCTCTTTGTGGGCAAGGTCACTCACGCTATCACCCAGGCTGACGCTGTCAGCGCCCTCTCCTTTCTCCTCCTGAAGCCGGGCGACAGCTTCGTAATCGGCTGAAGGCGCAGGCTCATCCCTCCTACCCGCGTACGCCAGTTGTAGTGCCACTTCTCTTTGTGAGGCGGAACGCTCTGAGGAAGCGTGCCTGAAGCGCCTGGTCAGCATCTCTTTCATAGAAGCAAAATCATCGTTACCGGAGGTCTTTATCTGGAAGCGGCGGTACTCTTTCTTCCTGGGAAGACCCTGCTCAAAAACTACCATCGCTCCCGCAGTGTCGGTCCCCTGCAAATGGGCCACATCGTAACACTCGATGCGTTGGGGCCAGGCGGGAAGATTAAGCACTTGTTGAAGCTCGGTGAGCGCGGCGGTGGATTTCTGCTCATCACTCAGCCAGCGCAAGCGTAGCTGCTCAAGGGTTTCGGCAGCGTTTCGTTCAGCCAGCTCTACCAGCTCGCGCTTCTCACCACGCCTGGGCACAGTTATACTGACCTTGTTGCCGCGCCTCTCGCGCAACCAGCTTTGTATAACTTCAGCGTCGCTCACCTCGTGCTGCAAAAGGAGGTTGGGAGGAACGTAAGAAGCATCATCATAGAACTGTCCTATAAAGCTCTCTAATATCTCGCCGGGGGCTGAGTCGATTGTGCCTTCCATCATGAAGTGCTCGCGGCCTAATAGCTTCCCGCCCCGTATGAAGAATATCTGTACGCACGCTTCGCCCTCGTTGCGGGCGAATGCGATTACGTCCTGGTCGGTATTGGTCGTGCTGAAGACATTCTGCTGTTCAAGAACGCGCTCCAGGGTGCGTACTCTATCGCGATAGACGGCGGCGCGCTCAAACTCCAGTTTTCCCGAAGCGTCGTTCATCTCCCGGCGCAGCGATTTTATGATCGTCTCCTGCTTGCCATTCAGGAATAGCGTCACCTGCTTGATGGCGTGGTCGTAAGCTCTTTTATCTGCCAGCGACGCGCATGGCCCAAGGCAGCGGTGGATGAAATACTGCACGCATGGACGTGCATCGTTACCTGTGATTTCCTTGTCGCAAGTGCGGAAGGGAAAGAGCTTATCCAGCAGCTCTATCGTGTCGTAAACGGTGCCCATGCCGGGGTACGGCCCAAAATAGGCCGCGCCATCGTTGAGAATCTTGCGCGTAGGCACCACTCGAGGCCACTCCTCCTGGACGGTGACTTTGATGTACGGATAGCTCTTGTCATCTTTGAGGCGAATGTTGTAGTGCGGGCGGTGCTTCTTTATAAGCTGGTTTTCGAGGATGAGAGCCTCAAGCTCGGTGTCGGTCAGGATGTACTCGAAGTCGTAGACCTCATCTACCATGCGCCACACTTTGGGAGCCTGGCCCTTGAGGGAGCCGAAATAGGTGCGCACGCGATTGCGCAGCGACACCGCCTTGCCGACGTAAATAATGTCGTTGGCACGGTTGTGCATGATATAGACGCCAGGCGTTTGAGGCAACGCCTTGAGTCGTTCTTCGAATCCAGGCGCGCGTTCTCGCTCGGCTTTGGTACGTTCGTTGGGCATAGTTGCTGAAAGGTCTCCATCTCTATTCTAACAAATCGTGGAGAAAAGTGGCAATCAGAAGGTGAACGGTAAGTGTTCAGAGTTGAGGTGGAGCAATCTTCTCTGGGTATCTGTGCGGGTGCACCGCCACCGCCCCTCACCCCATGCCCCCCTCCCCTTGTGGGAGAGGGGGCTTTGTGCATGCTGAGTGCACAGGGGACACCCCTGACGGGGTTACAAGGGTGATTAAAGCCCCCTCTCCCTTCATGGGAGAGGGGCATGGGGTGAGGGGAAGGACGCCC
>JADMIH010000120.1 GCA_015478675.1 Chloroflexota bacterium
TACTCGCTCATCTTCGGGCTTTGGACATTGCTCATGGTGATTGCTGTTGGCATGTCTCTATGGCTGTTGAACAGGGCGCTTCCTGTAGATAGGCGATTGCTAGTACTTGTAGTGCTTGCGCTTTGCTCTTACCAACCCCTCTGGCGCTCGCTCATGCTCGGCCAGAACTCGCCCCTCGTTCTGCTGGGTTTATGCGGCGCTTATCTCTCGCTAAAACGCGACCGCCCGGTGTGGGCAGGGCTATCCTTGTTGCTCGTCGCTCTCAAGCCTCAACTATTGCCTGTTGTGTTGCTTTTGCTCCTTTTGCAGGGCCGCTGGAAGACCCTGGGCGCCTTTGCCGCATCTTTGACCGCGCTTGTGGTGGCTGTGATGCCGATCCTGGGTGTTGCGTGGCCTTTAGACTACGCGAAACTCCTGCTTGGTGTTGCCGGTTGGAAGGATACAGGCGCGATAGACCCCGGTATTATGCACAACTGGAGAGGGTTCGCCACCGATCTCTTCGGCGGGTGGTTGCCCGGCATCGTTACACCCTTCTTCCTCATTATGTCTTTGCTGTCGGTGGCACTGGTGGTCTGGGCGTGGTGGCGCTCTCGTGGTCAAAGCGTGCAAGAAACCGGAGCGCCCGGTAGGTCCGCCTGCTATAGTCCCGGCTATGATCTGCTCTGGGCTTTGTGTGGGATAATAGCTGTAGTTACTTCTCTGCACCTGAATCCTCACGACCTCACCTTGCTTATATTTCCCGCGTGGGTTATGGCTGCATACGCAACGTCTGGCAGGTGGAACAAGCGCGTCTCGCAGTTATGGCTGTCCATCTTGTGGGTTGCCTATCTGCTTATCCCGGTTACTTTCTACGGTGACGCGGCTAACGTAGCTCCCGGCCTGGCGGTCGTGCCTGATGTGCTTCTGCTGGCTCTTGCTGCTCTGCTGCTGGCCCGGCAGCTTGCTTCTCCTTTGCAAGCCGCGCGGACAGAACCGGTCTTGAGCCATCTCCTCTGAGGCGCGTGCTGGGACGGCGTAGCCATCGCGTTCCGGTGGTCTCCTTTTTTATAGCTCACCGCTCATCTGTCATTTGCTGTATAAGCTCGTATTTGTGATGCTGTTGCTGCCCTTTGGCTGCGGCCTGGCGTGGACCCGCTGTGGAACCACAGTGTACATCTGATTGTCTTGACAGGGCTGTGTTATAATGCGAGGCAAGGGTTTGCGCCTTGACTACACAGAATAGAGGGGAAGGACCCAGATGAAAGTTGTTCTACTAGAGGCGGTGCAGGGGCTGGGCGAGGCAGGTACTATAAAAGAAGTGGCCGATGGCTACGCTCGTAATTACCTGCTGCCCAAGAAGCTGGCGGTGCTGGCGAGCCGTACCGCTATGAAGCAGGCGGAGGCCCAGGCCCAGTTCTCTGCTCGCAAGAGCAACAAGGCGCTTACTGAAGCGCAAAAGGCGGCGGCGGAAATCGAGGGCAAGACCGTCACTATCCACGCTCGCTCAGGCTCGGAGAACCGTCTTTACGGCTCAGTGACCTCGGCTGATGTGGCTGAGGCGTTAGTCTCTCAGTACAGCATAGAGATAGACCGGCGCAAAGTGACCATACCGGAGACAATACACCGCCTCGGCACTTACACGGCAACTGCCGACCTAGGCAGCGGCGTGTCGGCGCAGTTCAACGTAGAGGTAGCTCCTGAAGTTTCCGGGGCAACAGGCAAAGCTACAAAGGGCACGCAGGCGACGCAGGCCACAGCTGATAAGACGGCCCAGGCAGATCAGAGTGAGCAGGGCACCCCTGGGGACGCTGAGGCCGCAACGCCTTCCGACAGAGAAGCGCAAGCCCCACAGGATGATGCCGCGATGGATGCTGGGGAGAGCGGCCTGCAAAATGACGCTGCCATAGAGTTGGAGGCCGAAGCTAATCCGACGTAATTACGAGTTGCGGCAATCTAAAGCATAATGCTGATTCCTAATTCCGTCGCAGGCGGTAAGTGCTACAAGCTCGAGGATGTAGCAGTTAGTAGAGCGGAATGAGATTAACAGAGTTTGTATTGAGTTTGCTACAGCCTTTTGGCTGGTTATGAACTATGAGTTGTGAAGAGGCTGTCCCACAACTCGTCTTTCATAATTTATTTTGAGGTAGCAGATGGCACTTGCCTTACCCACGCTGGGAGAGCGCTCTGTACCCTATGACCTGGCAGCCGAAGAGGCTGTACTCGGCTCTCTCCTCCTTGACCGCGACGCTGTTATCAAGATCGCGCCCTTTCTTCGTCAGGAAGATTTCTATCGCGAGGCACACGGCTGGATTTATGCCGCCGTGCTGGACCTCTATGCCCGCCGCGAGCCTCCCGACCCGGTAACCCTCTCCTCCGAGCTGGAACGCTCAGGTCGTCTTGAGCAGATAGGTGGTTATAGCTATCTTGTCAGCCTTGTAAATCGCACCCCCACGGCAGTCCATATAGAGTACTATGGGCATATTGTAGAGACGGCGGCGGTGTTGCGGCGCCTCATTTCGGCGGGTGGCGAGATTGCCGCCCTCGGCTACGCTGAGGACCAGCCTCTGGCGCAGGTGCTTGACAAGGCTGAGCAGCTCCTATTCACCGTATCGCAGCGCACCTCAAGCAAAGAATTCGCCTCTATCGAGCAGGTACTCAATGAGTACTACGACCGCATAGAGGCCATCCAGCACAATCCAGGTTCTCTGGTGGGAGTGCCCACCGGCTTTCATGACCTGGATGAAGTCACGGGGGGGCTTCAGCGCAGCGACCTCATTATCATGGCAGCCCGGCCCGGTGTTGGGAAGACATCCCTCGCTCTCGGCATCGCGCACAACGCAGCGGCAAAGGGCAACAAGGTAGGCGTTTTCTCCCTTGAGATGAGCCGCGAGCAGCTTGTGCAGCGTCTCCTCGCGGTGGAGACGGGCGTTGACAGCCAGCAGTTGCGCCTCGGCTATCTCACCGACGAGGATTGGCAGCACGTATCGGACGCCATAGGCAGGCTGGCGCAAATGCCTGTCTATATTGATGACAGCCCTGGGCTGACGGTGCTTGAGGTGCGCTCCAAGGCCCGCCGGCTGGAAGCCGAGGTCGGCGTTGATCTGCTTATTGTCGATTACCTTCAGCTTATGCAGGGCACTGCTCGCAAAGACGGCAACCGCGTGCAGGAAGTGTCAGAGATTAGCCGCAACCTGAAGATGTTAGCCCGTGAGCTGAACATCCCGGTGATCGCCTGTGCCCAGCTTTCCCGCGCCGTAGAGAGCCGCACCAACCACGTGCCGATGCTCTCCGACCTGAGAGAATCGGGGAGTATTGAGCAAGACTCGGACATCGTGATGTTCATCCATCGAGAGGAGATGTACAACCCTGAGACTGAGAAGAAGGGTATCGCCGAGATACATATCGCCAAGCACCGTAACGGCCCACTCACTACAGTGCCGTTGCGCTTCTTCAACCGGACTACCAAGTTTGCCGACCTGGAAGTGTATCACCAGGATGAATAAGCACCTCAAGTGAGCAACGACTGCTGAGGACTGAGTATGCTAGCTACTAACTCTTGATTCCATATGAAACCATTCACTGGATTTTCAACCGATAGGCAGAAAACCGTCCGAGTGCCGGAAGGATTCTTTGAGGATGTGCTGCCTTCGATAACCTCTATGCTTGAGATGAAGGTTACTCTTTATCTTTTCTGGAGGCTGGCGCGGGGTGGGCAAAATAGCGCATCGCCGAGGATGGTCGGGTGGTGCGAGCTTGCGGAAGATAATAGGCTGCGCGCTGCCCTGTCGCAGATAAAAGGACCACGAGCGCATGCTGATGCTCTGCGCGAGGGGCTGGAGCTGGCGGTGGCGCGAGGTACGCTCTTGCAGATATTTGTGCGTGAAGAGGAAAGAGGGCCTGACGCTAAGAGTAAGAACGGCGCAAAAGAGATAACACCTTCTGTCGCCTGGTATACGTTGAACACGCGGGAGAGCCGGGGGTGGATAGAGGCCGTGGGGAATGGGGAGATCGACATCTCCCAAACGCCTCTGGTTAGCGTAACGCTCTTCGGTGGTGGCTCTAACACCGGCGCCGCATCTAATGGGCATGACGTCAATGGAAAGTCGCTACGGATAATAATTGAGCGGCCCAGCGTCTACGCGCTTTATGAGCAGAATATAGGGCTGTTGACGCCGATACTGGCCGAGCGATTGCAAGAAGCGGAGGGTCGTTATCCGGCGGAGTGGATAGAGTCGGCCTTTGAGGAGGCGGTAACCAACAACAAGCGCAACTGGCGCTATATTGAGCGAATACTCGAACGATGGGCAGCGGAGGGTAAAGCGAGTGGAAAAAATGGGGGACCTGCTGAACGATCTCTCGATCCCGATAAATACACGAAGGGGAAGTACGCCTTCCTCTTCCGCCCAGAAGGGCGTTGATCCCGCCTTAGCGCCGGAGGCAAGCGAGCAAAGGTTGGTGGCATCGAGTGCCGCCTCTAAGCCCGCGGAAGAAAGCTACTGCCCTCATTGCGGCGGGGCGGGGTGGCTGCGCGTTGAGGTGCCGGTAACCGATCCACGCTTCGGCAGGCTGATGCCATGCGTATGCCGCGCCCACGCCAAAGAGGAGCGCAACCTGGAGGACCTCTACAAGCTGAGCAATCTGGACGCCTTTCAGCATCAGGTATTTGCCAACTTCGACCCCGAAGTGCCCTCTGCCTCTGAAGGATATTACGCCGCCGCCGACTTCGCCACCCAGCCGGAAGGTTGGCTCATCTTGCTCGGCGGTTACGGCACAGGCAAGACGCATCTGGCCGCGGCTATCGCTAATTATGTGGTGCAGGATCACCGCATGCAGGTCTACTTCGCCGTAGCGCCCGACCTGCTGCATCACCTTCGAGCCACCTACGCCCCCGGCAGCGATGTGACTTACGACGAGCGTTTCGAGCAGATACGCTCGGTCTACTTGCTCATCATAGACGACCTGGGAGCAGAGCAGAGCACGCCCTGGGCCGTGGAGAAGCTTTACCAGATATTCAACTATCGCTACAACTTGCGCCTACCCACCGTCGTCACCTCTAATATTGACCTTGACCGCCTCGACCCGCGAATCTGCTCGCGCCTCTGCGACCCCGATCTTTGCAGGCACGTCTTTATGGCATCCGGCGACTACAGGATGCGCCATATGGACCGGCAGTTCGCCAAAAATCAGGGAGCCGCAGGCCAGGCAAGCAGGAGAGGTTACAACAAGGGACGTTAGGCGGGTGGTGGCTCGTTAGTGGAGTTGGCAGGTGTTCAGATTTGGGGCTTGAGGGTGAAGGGCCTTTCCACTTCCCAATCCTGAACTTCGTACAGTACTTCCTTCCCAGCAAGGCATACCCTTTGTCCCATATTTAGCCATACCCCCGATTTTTTGTGCTATACTCCTATCGTAGCGACAAAGCGTTCGCTGCTATTTTGTTCTCTACTACCTCCCGGCCCAAGCAGGCGCTCTGTACCAAGTAGCGAATGGTTCCGAAGGCTACTCAGCACGCTGTGCTGACGTTCAGAATAAAGCAAAGGAAAGACAGCCCATGGCGGGTAACAAGGCAATTTACGACACAGCTATGAAGCGCGCTCACGAGTATGCATGGGCCAATCAGTGGGATCGTGCTCAGAAAGAGTATGGCCGGGCACTCACCGAGTTCCCTGAGGACCGTACTGCTCAGCGCAATATGGCCCAGTGCCTTTTCCGGCTGCGGCAATGGCCCGAAGCGTTGGCGGCATATCAGGAGCTTATCAATACCGATCCAGGGGACCTCTTTGCTATCAACAGGCTCGCGGAGGTTTACCTGGCTGTCGGTCAGCCTGATAACGCACTGTCTACCTACACTCGCCTGGCCAATCTTTACATTGCGGGCAACCAACTGCACGAAGCGATACGCGCCCTGCGAGATTTGTCTCGCGCCTTGCCTAGAAACCGGGACACTCACAACCGCCTTCTTGAGCTGGCGCAGGAGGTGGGTGATCGCCAGGCACAGGTCGCCGAGCACCTGGCGCTCTCCGAGATTGCCCTGGGAGAAGGTAAGTGGACAGAGGCGCAGGGCCACGCCGACGCTGCCGCTTCCTTTGACCCGGAGAACCCTGATGTACGCCGCTGGTCTGTCGCCGTGCGGCGTAAGCTTGCGGAGAGCGTGGGCACCAATGTGTTATCGGGCGATGTTTCCGAGATGGGTATACGCCCTGCCGGTGCACCCGGCACGCATATGCTGCCGCAGGCCGACCTTGAGCCTCCCGAAGCGGCTGCCCTCGTAGAACAGGCCACTGCCGCCCAGGACAATGGTTATTTTAAGCAGGCGATGGAATTGTACGACCAGGCAGTACGCGCAGGCGCTCGCCGCCCTGCTGTCTTCTACAACGCCGGTCTCCTCAACCAGCAGATGGGCCGCCCTGATCTGGCTATCCCCTTCCTTGAGCGTGCTTTGCAAGACCCTGAGTTCGCTATGTCGTCCAACTACGTTATCGGCAAATGCCACCATTCACTACGCAATTACAGCAAAGCTGCTAATGTTCTTGAGCGCGCCCTTGCCCTGGTGGACCCCGGTAAGTTAGCGCGCACAGACGTAGATGAGCTGCTCGAATTGTACACTGCCGCTGCGGACGCCAACCTTGCCGATAACAATCCTGGCCGCGCCGCCTCGCTGTATAGCAATCTGGTGAACCTGCTCAAAGAGCGTCGCTGGGCGATACCGCAGCTTCCTGAGCTAGAGAAGAAAGCAACAGAACTCTACAACACCAGCATCCAGAGCAAGCTCCTGGGCATCAGCCGGGGCGGCAGCATGCTCGATGCCGGCTTCGACGGAGGCGCTATCGAGGCGACTCGCGTTATAGTTGATGGGCAGCCCGGCGCTGAGGGCGCTACCACTCAACTGCCCATGGGCACCGGTGCAATCGTGGGTGAAGCCAGTAACCAACCACCTTCTTTTGGAGAAGCGCCCACCACGATGATGCGCGGCACAGGCGGCAACTTGCGCACGATTACCGAGTACTTGCGCGCTGCCGATATTCCAGGCCACCAGGAGCCTGATGAGGAAACAAGCGAAAACGCCACGCTTATCAGTCGCATAGCCACCGAAGCACCTTCGGCGCTGGAAGCTAACGCCGGCCAGCACACCTTCACTGCTCTGCCCAGCTCCACGCTCGTGAACATCGAGCAGCAAAGCCTGAGGGTGCAGCGCCTCCTCGCTGAAGGAGAGCAGGCAATGAGCGAGGGCCAATGGAACTCCGCTGTAGATATCTGCATGGCGGTAATCGTGCTGGAATCGGGTTATCTGCCTATTCATATGCTCCTCGGCGACATATACCTGCATCAGGGCAAAACAGAGGAGGCCTTCACCAAATATCAGACGGTGATGGACTCCTATATGGCCCGGCAGGAGGCCGAAAATGCCGCCGAAGTTTGCCGCCGTATGCTGCAACTTCAACCTGATAATCCCTCGTTACAGCAACGTCTGGGTGTGCTCCTTATGGCGGCAGGCAAAGCCGACGAAGCAGCCAAAGCTCTTTTATCTATAGTTGATAAGCTTCATCTTCAGGGTGACACCGAACGCGCCCTGCAGGAAGCGCAGGCGCTCAACGCCCAGATACCCGACTCGTCGGAGATAGCGCTGGCTTTAGGCACGTACCAGATGGCGCTAGGCAGCGTCAGGCCGGCGCTTGCCGAACTGGGCCGCGCTTTACAACTCAACCCGGGTAACGATATCGCCCTCGCTCGCCTCTATATACTGCTGGCAATGACCAACGATCCTACCCAGTGGGATGCTTTGCAGAGTGTTCTAGAGCGTGCCTCCAAAGACAAGTCTGAGAACCGCCTCTTTATGGAAGAGCTTTATTCAGCGATGAAGCGTAAGCCTGTACCCTCCGTATATTACGGTATCGCTACTCTGGCCGAGCGGTCAGAGATGCCCGATGTCGCCGCAGATGCGCTTGACCAGGGTTTGCAGGCCATGTCGCTCAGCGCTACCTCGGAACTAGACCCATCGTGGCTCCTCCTGGAGATATTGATGTGCCAATCGCGCGCCGACCTGGCTTTGCAGGCGAAAGAAGGGGCCGTGTCCGCACAATATTATGCGCGTGCTCTCGACCTCTTGAAAACGCACGGCGCGCTCGACGACGCCGGCAATGCCTTCCAAACCGCTCTTCTCCAATCGCCGCGCCCGCAGTACAGTTTTGTGCGCCTCTCCGACCCGACGCAACTTTACTACGGCCTTGCCGAAGCCCATGCCTCGCAAAACCACTGGGAAGGCGCGCTCTCCGCTTTGCAGGCGCTCAAGCTCCTTATGCCTACCGACCACTCTGTGCATACTCGCCTTGCCGACATATACTTCCGCCAGGGGCAGCTACAGCAGGCGCTCGCTGAACTTAATGATTTGCTGGTACTTTATCAAAAGGCGAACGACCACGAGAAAACCCTGGAGACTCTGGGCCATATGTCGCGTCTGGCTCCCAACAACGTGCCTGTACACCGCAAGCTCAGTGATATGTATCTCAAGCTGGGGATGACCGAATATGGGCTGACTGAGCTTAGCACACTCGCCGAGCTACAACTAAAGGCCGGCTTACTCAAGGATGCTATGCGCACCTACCAGAAAGCAGGAGATATACATTATACGCTGGGGCAGCACGACCAGGCGATCAGCATATACGAGCGAATCGTGCGGATTGCTCCTCGTGATACTGAGGCTCGCCATCAGCTTATCAATATGTACGTACAGTCGGGCAAGGTGGGAGATGCAGTAGCCGCCGAGCGCTCACTGGCCGAGATGTCGGCCCAGGAAGGCCGGACGGAAGAGGCGATAGGCGCGCTCCACCAGCTGCTGGCCCTTGCGCCCGAAGATGTGCCCGCGCACCACATGCTGGCGAAGCAACTTACCGCAATGGGCGAGTATGGTCAAGCCGCGCGCTTGTACGGCCGCCTCCTCCGCCTCGACCCTGACAACGACCGTGTGCCGACCTTGCAGAGCGAGATGCTGCGTATGGCGAAAGAGGCCAAGCAGGAAGAGGGAAAAAAGAGCGTGCAAGAGAAACCCTCTAAAAAGAAGGAACCCGCTCCCAGCAGGAGGTGAGTATGGCAGGATCGTTGGACGTATACCATCTTCACATGGGCGGGCCGGACAACGCGGCTCTGGAGTGGCGAGCGCTTTATGCCCCTCGCTTCGCCCCTCGACTAAAGAATATGGGTGTCGCGTTCACGGCGTCGGCGGCTGAGGCCGACGTGGTGGTGGTAACGGGCTTGCTCACGCAGCGCAATGTTGATGCTGTGCTGGGGGAGCTTGAGTTGTTGCCTGCGCCATCGGTCCTTATGGCTGCTGGGGATGCGGCTATAAACGGCGGTGCGTGGGCAAAGGCCGATATGCCTGCTTTATCAACCTATGCCTTGAGCCACTACGCCGATGTGCGCATCTCCGTGCCCGGTGACCCCCCAACCCCGCAGGCGTTGATCGCCGGTCTGGTGGCTGCCGCCGAGCTTCTCTCCCGCCCCTTGGAGAAGCTGGCAAGCTGGGAAGAGTAGCAAAAGCTCACTCCAATCTCTCCTCACGACAAGGGGAGGTTTGCTCGGCCCATGCTTGTGACACCCAGCATTCTACAAAAGGCAAGCCCCCACACGTGAGGGCTTTTGTTCACGAAAACAAACAACTCTGCCTTCGGGTAGAGTTGTTTGTTTTCACCTTAATAGCTCACTTCTAGTGCCGGAAGTGTTCTTTAGCTGTCTCCTCTCAAGCATTTTATACCCATGCAGCTACTTATAATATCAGCACTTAAGTTCTAAAATAGTGTGTAGAAGCTGTTGATTTCGGCTTGTGTTGTCAGGTCTGAGTAGAGGAGGAATGAGATTGTGGGGAGTGCTGATAGAGTCAAGTGCGAGACTGATACAAAAGAAGATACGGAGCTTGAGGAGCTTGCCTTGAAGGCAAAGGCAGGCGAGCGGAGTGCACGCAACGCACTCTTCTTGCGCCTCGGCGCAAGGATACGCAGATGGACCAGCAGGGCAAGACGCCTGACACGCTTGAGTGGCTACCTGACGACCGAGGATGTAGACCAACAGGCATTCATAATCTTTTGCGGCCTGCTGATGGGCTGGGAGCCTGAGCGTACGCCCTTTCTGCCTTATCTGGCGAGCACGATGCCATGGCAGGCGCTGCACTACGTGAGAGGTGCGCTGCACTACCGGAGCAAGAACAGGGCGGTGGCGCTGGAGGAAGCCGAATGTACAGCGCAAAGTGAAATCAAAGCAGAAGCGCAGCAAGGGGAAGAAGTATGGCGTGCGCTGTGGGGTAGATCCGCCTGGCAGTTGAGAAGCGAATGGCAACAAACTGTTAGCTTACGCTTCTGCCAGGGGTTCACTAGCAGCCAGATTGCCGCCTTCAGTGGCCGCTCGCGCCGCGCGGTAGACCGCGAGCTACATGCGGCAGTATCCGCGTTACGGAGGGATATACAGGAGGGTTGGGAGGACCACAGTACAGGTTTACGGGCCAGAGGGTAGCAACTACTCTCTGGCCGTTACTGCTTCATCGCTTTTCTTGGGGGTGGCTGTAGCGGGGCGCTTCGGATTGGTGGTGACACGGAAGAGGTCGAGCAAAGTCTTACGGAGTTTGTCGGGGCTGGAAATACTTATCAAGCGGCCATTGGCAGCTATCGAGATTGTGCCTCGCTCTTCGCTTACTACCACAGCCACCGCATCCGAATACTCGGATATACCAAGCGCTGCGCGGTGACGGGTGCCATACTGTGGTGTGCCTAGCACGTTGTCCGAGAGGGGCAGGACCGCGCCCGCAGCCACTATGCGCCCGTTGCGGATGATTACCGCGCCGTCGTGCAAAGGCGAGTTAGGATAGAAGATGTTGCGCAAGAGCTGGTGCGATACGTCGGCATCAAGCGCCACCCCCTTGTCGGCGTAGTCTTGCAACTGAGTTTGACGCTCAAGAATGATGAGCGCGCCGTGCTTTTGCCGGGCAAGGAAGGCGCATGCGGCAGCTACTTCGTCTATCATCGTCTCAACGGCGGCGCGGCCCCCGAAGAGATCGCGGTTGAACCAGGTGCCTGTGCGCCCAAGCTGTTCGAGGGCGCGGCGCAACTCAGGCTGGAAGACGATAGGTATAGCCACCAGGAGAGCCAAACCTGAGTTGCGAATCAGCCATGTGAGGGTAGTAAGCTGGAAGAGGGTCGAGAGGAGGGCGGAGGCGAGCCACAGGATGATTATGCCCCGGACAAGCTGCACGGCACGAGTGCCCTGGACAACCGCCAGGAACCAGTAAAAGATCAGGGTGACGGCTGCCAGGTCGAGCAACGTTGACCAGTTGACCCGCGACAGCACCCACTGAATATTCTGCACCGCTGCCCCCAACCCAGGAATACTAGCCTACTGCCTCTATTCTAACCGTGAATGGGGATTAGGGCAAGAGGGTCATGCCTTAGTAACTGTTCAGAGTTGGGGTGGAGCACTCTTCTTGGGGTATCTGTGCGCCCTCACCCCATGCCCCTCTCCCA
>JADMIH010000121.1 GCA_015478675.1 Chloroflexota bacterium
TGCCGATTGTGCCGGGCACCGAAAGTGCGCTCCTCAACGCGGAAGAGGCCCGCACAGCAGCCGAGGAGATAGGCTATCCACTTCTCATCAAAGCGGCAGGCGGCGGTGGCGGGCGCGGTATGCGCGTAGTGGCCTCGCCCGATGAGCTTACAGAGGCTTACAACGTTGCCCGCACAGAAGCATCGCTCGCCTTCGGCAACGCTGATCTTTACCTTGAGCGTTATCTCATCCAGCCCCGCCATATCGAGGTACAGGTGCTGGCCGATCAGCATGGTAATGTGCTGCACCTCGGCACGCGTGATTGCTCACTCCAACGCCGCCACCAGAAGATACTTGAGGAAGCCCCTGCCCCTTCGATCTCAGACAGATTAGCAGATAAGCTCGGCGCGGCTGCTGTGCTCGGTGCTAAATATATAGATTACAGCACCGTAGGCACCTTTGAGTTCTTGCTCGACCAGAGCGGCAACTTCTACTTTATTGAGATGAACACACGCATTCAGGTTGAGCATGGCGTCACCGAGCTGGTGACGGGTATTGATCTGGTAAAATGGCAGATCAGGACTGCTGCGGGCGAGCGGTTGACCTTCGGCCAGAAAGACGTTAAAATCAGCGGGCACGCTATCGAGTGCCGCATTAACGCCGAGGATGTAGCACGCGCATTTATGCCTGCGGGCGGACCTGTAGAGCTATATCTCCCCCCAGGCGGGCCTGGCGTCAGGGTCGATTCGCACCTCTACTCCGGTTATACGGCCCCTTCCAACTACGACTCTTTGCTCAGCAAGCTCATGACCTGGGGCGCGACTCGCACCGAAGCAATTGCGCGTATGAAGCGCGCCTTGAGCGAATTCATCGTTATCGGGCTACCGACGACTATACAGTTCCACCAGGAGATCATGGAAGACCCTAGCTTTGTGGCAGGCGATGTACACACAGGGTTGGTGCCTGAGTGGCAGGCTGCCCACGTGGCCGCGGCTCCTGTAGTAGTGAGCAAGGCTAAAGGCATTAGCCTCAACGGTAAAGCAGCATTGTAAAAACGCGCTGTGGAGATAGACGATGCAGGAAACTAAACTAGGCACAGTTCGCATAGCTCCAAGCGTCCTCGCCACAATTGTGAGCCTCACAGCCCGTTCGGTGCGCGGCGTGCGCGATATGAGCGCGGTCTCTCGCCCCCCCGGAAGGGTCCTGCCACGCACTAACATGGGAAGCGCTCCCGGCGTTATCCTGCAAGTGCGTAACGGAACCATAGGTGCTGACGTTTATATCGTGGCAGAAGCTGACACAAATCTGAAGACTCTGGGACGCAATGTTCAACGGCGTGTGCGCGAGTCCCTGAACCAGATGGTGGGCATGCCAGCCGATCAGGTGAATGTATATATAGAAGACGTGAGGGACTAAGGTTACTGCGTGATGTCTATTGCGTAAGGGTCAGGAAGATGGATGCTGCATCCCTGACCCTTGCGAAATACACCTTACGTAGCACGGACTATGGCATCACCAGCGCGGCGGCAGGCCCGTATCACTGCCTTACAAACCTTATATGAACTTGATAGCACCGCGCACCCCCCGTCGGAGGTGCTGACTCGCAACCTCACTGAGCCTGTCTCTGAGAACAACTCGGCCAACCCTATGGAGCCAGGTGGTCGCGAGTTCGCCAGGTCGCTCGTGGTGGGAGTGCTGGCGCATCGTGAAAAATTGGATGAGATCATAATAAAGTCAGCTCCAAACTGGCCTCTGGACCAGATGTCGCCTGTGGACAAGAATATTCTCAGGCTTGCAATTTTCGAGATTCTATTTGATAATAAGGTGCCTCTAAAAGCAGCCATAAATGAGGCTGTAGAGCTTGGGAAGCGGTTTGGCAGCGATAGCTCCAGCCGCTTTATCAATGGGGTGCTGGGCACAGTCGCTGCCGAAGAAACATCCCACGGGCGCAAGGCTCCTGGTAAAGGCTCACGTGCAGAAGAGCTACCTGACTAGAGAGGCAAACGCTCTATGGCTTCGCTCAGAAGGGAAATATACGCAAGAATACGCCCTATACTCGCCGAGAGCCTGGGCGCTGACGAAGACGAGATCACTCTTGATACTGATGTCTATGAAGACCTCAACGCAGATACGCTGGAGTTTCGTGAGGAAGTGATACCCCTTCTTGAAGAGGAGTTCGCTATCCAGATCGACGACGCAGATATAGCTGACCTGGCAACCGTAAGGCAACTGGTAGAATACCTGGCGGAAAATACATAAGCCCAAAGTTGGGGAAGGAGAGAAAAATATGGCGGCAAATGCTACGGAACACCTGAGGCAGGTGGCATCTCAGCAATATGGGGTGGACGCCACACAAGCCGAGACGATGGATTCGCGCGCTCTTGTTGATACTGTTCTTGCCAAGATCGCCCAGGACAAGTACCAGGTAGAGGCATCAGAGACTGAGGGCAAGGATACTCGTGGCCTCGTCACGCTCCTAGTACAAAATATGGTCAGTGACCTGCTGAAGGTTGACAAGAGCAAAGTCACCGTTGAGACCTCCTTCTCCGATCTCGGTGCTGACTCCCTGGATATGGTTGAATTGCTGATGACCATCGAGGATGTTTTTGAGCCTTTTGGCGAGATGAAAATCCCTGAAGAAGACGCAAACATCTCAACTGTTGGTGAGGCTGTGGACCGGATCAGCGGCTACATAGATGAGTATGTAGGGGCCTGACGCGGGGACCGCACACCGACATTTTGCATCGGTCGTCTCTCTTACATTACACAAAGGTAACTGTTAAGATATAGGGCTTGGGGGCCCGGCATAGCCCCGATACTCAGCATGAAGAAAGCCCCCTCTCCCTTCATGGGAGAGGGGCATGGGGTGAGGGTGCGTTGGGGGCGGGTGAGGGTGCGTAAGGGTACGCCTCCACAGCTACCCCAGGAAGATTGCTCCACCCCAACTCTGAACAGTTACACGCAAAGTAGAGCTTGAAAGCTCACGCGGTAGATCCTATAATGGCTCTACCGCGTTTATATTCATGTGGGCCGGATAATCGGTCAGATGAGAGCCATGTGGCCCACAAAACAATACTTTCACGATGAGCACCACAACACATCCAAAGCTGGGCTTTCCTCTCAGGCGTAAAAAGCCGCCGCGTCCCACCGGTGCGATACGCCCTGATGGGAGCCGCGACGTTGAACTCCCTTTGATGGAACACCTGCGCGAGCTTCGCGACAGGCTTGTCAAGGCTGTGCTCGCCATAATAGTGGCAACTGTCATAAGCTTCACCTTCGCAGAGCAGGAAGTAGGTCTGCTACGACGACTTGCTCAAGGCCATGAGCTTATCGCTACTACGCCGACGGAGACCTTCGTCGCTTTCATCAAGGTGGCCTTTATTACCGGCATTGCGTTCTCAATGCCTATTCTTGTATACCAACTCTTCCGCTTCCTCGCGCCCGGTCTCACTCGGACCGAGCGACGATGGATATTGGTAAGTTTGCCTGCGGTCACCGGCTTCTTCGCACTGGGCGTCCTATTCTGCTATTTTATCGTGCTGCCAAGCGCGCTCAACTTCTTACTCGGCTTCGGCGGCGGGCTTGTCAAGATTACACCTACCATATCTGAATATCTCAGCTTCGTTACCCGCTTCTTGATGGCGGTGGGCATCGCCTTCGAGACTCCCATCATAATATTCATCCTCTCCAAGCTGGGCGTCGCCACGCCGAAGCGCCTCAGTAAGTTTCGCCGCTGGGCTTATGTGCTAGCCTTCGTGATCGCGGCTATAATCACCCCCACCCCCGACCCGATAAACCAGACCATCGTAGCCATACCAATTATTCTCCTCTACGAGCTGGGCATTATCTTCGCCCGCATAGGCGTACGCAAACCGAAGGAAGTGGCTCAACCGGGGTAACAGGCATTGTCAGAGGATTAGTAGCGCCCTCGTCGGAAGTTTAATCCCCTACGTTACGGAGCTACCCTTATGACCTGCTCATGCTTGTATGTTACAAAGCCTGGAGGCGAGTTCGGCACCTTGCGCACGTACTTCTTTTCGGTGTAGAGCACATCTACCTGGGCTTCATTGCGCGCCCGGCTGTGGGCGGCAGCTACAGTGGCGGCCTCCTCTATGTCCTTTGGGGTTATCCCCTCCCCTATGCGTAGAATAACGTGCGAGCCGGGCACGCCACGCGCATGAAACCAGAGGTCTTCGGGCGCGGCAAGTCGAAAGGTGGCGACATCGTTCTGGCTCGCCGTGCGACCGACCAGCATCTGCGCTCCCTGCTGCGTTTGCAACCGGAGAGGCTGTGGCCTTTTCTCCTGAGTCTTGCGCACCTTGCCTTTTGAGCCGCGTTGCTTGCCTTCTTGCTCCTCAGTCGCGGAGCGGCCTGTAGGTCTCTTCGCCAGCCGCACTTCGCCTTGCACAGCCCGGATTTCGTCGTAGCTGCTCGCCAAATCAAGGCTTGTGGCTAGCTCATCAAGATATTCAACGCGCATTTCGGCTTCCGCAACCTTTTCTGGAAGGCTAGCCTGCGCTGATTGAGCCTTGCGGTACTCCCTGAACAGCGCCTGGGCGTTCTCAACAGGTGAGAGGCCGGGGTCAAGCTCGATAATCAGCTTTTCATCCGGCACCGCGAGGCGGTGTTCTCCCGGCTTGAGAGTGTGCATATACGACAAGATAGCCTCGCCCCTGCGCCTGATTTCTTCCAGCGCCTGTGAGCGTTGCAGCTCGTCGCGCAGAGAGGAGAGCTTTCTTTCATCTCTGCGCCTTATCTCTTCAAGCTCGGCATGCACATGTGCCCGCAGCGCGCTGTGCCCTCCTAGCTGCCCTGCCGCCGCGAAATATTCGCTGGCCGCCTGGGATATGCTGTCATGCACTTCGAGCTTGCACCCTTCCTTTGCGAGATGGGTGAGCCGGTAAGGGGCGAAGTCCAGCGCGCGCCTCACGCCCCCAGCTTCCTCCCGCCATGCCACTGTTGGCTCCCAACTCCCCGACTCTTCAAGGGTAAATATAGCACGCATCTGCTCTAATAACCTTGCGAGCGCGGCAGGATCGCGGGCGACGCTCTGAACTGGCAGCTTGGCATCGCCAAATGCACGCCAGACGACCTCGCGGGCCAGCGTCGGGCTTACGCCTGCAAACCCGCTTACCAACCCCTTCCAGACGGCTGCCCCTGCATCGCCCTGTGCTGCCTCTGAAAGCGCCACAGATAAAACGTTGATTGTTGCCCCCAAAGGGTCGCGCTTTGCCTGCGGAGGCGGCGCAATATAGGGCTGGTGGGGCAGCGTTGTGCGCACTCTGTTGATCGAGGGTGGTATCCTCTTGATGCTGTCCATAATTGTGCCGTCAGCGGCCACCAGCACGATGTTGCTGAGCCGTCCCATGACCTCAATCACGAGCTCAACAGTCGTGACCGGCGCGTCACTATCCTCCGGCTCGGCCTCTTCACTGCCGCCTCTATCCCTAAAGTCCCCCTCAAAATGGTACTCTTGGTGCTTGTCAGGGTCAATTCTTTTGGCTATACTAGCCGTAAGTACACGCTCGCGGGCAGGCTGCGACAAAGCGTAAAGGGTGCCGCCTCTCACGAACTTTCGGAGCAGCAGCAGCAAAGGTGGGTGCTGCTCCGGATCTCTGCTCGACGGAGTAGGAGTGAGTTGGACGCGGGCGTTTTGTGGGTGCGCCGACATCAGCAGCTGATTTCTACCGCTTCCGGCGCGGTATATCTCAAGGCTGATAGTGAGCGGTCCGGGCATTATAACGTTCTGTACCCGGCCACCGAGGAGAGTCCGCTCCAGTTCTTGCCGAATAGCGGCGATTGTGAGGGCGTCAAAAGGCATAATAACAGCTAAGAAGAAGGGGGAATAACACCAGTATAACACAGGACGGGTCGAGGAGCCAGTAGAGGATGGAGGCGGGTTGGAGACAGCGGCAGGTGAGTGACGAGGACGAGCAGCCCTTAGGAATGGCAGGCGATCAGCTAGACCAGGGCAACCTTGCGGGCACCGGTGGTGTGCAGCGCCCTCTAGGCGCAAGCGACATATTGAGCACCCTCGATGCAATGGTAGGCGCCGACGGGCCTGTACCTGAGATTGCTGACTATGTGACGCGGCCTGCGCCTCCGCTGCTGGTCGTCCTTACAGGGCCTTCGGGCGTTGGCAAGGACAAAGTTCTTGAGCGTATGCGAGCGCGTGGGGTGCCCTTCCACTACGTGGTGACGGTTACTACCAGGGCCATTCGGGAGGGAGAGGTACATGGCCGAGATTATTTCTTCCTGTCCAAGCCTGACTATGAGCAGATGCTATTGAACAACCAATTGCTGGAACATGCCCAGGTGTACGATAACTACTACGGCGTACCACTCAGCCAGGTGATCGAGCCGTTACGAGCGGGCGAGGATGTCATTCTGAAACCTGATGTGCAGGGCGCTGCCACCATACGCAAAATAGAGCCGAACGCCCTCTTTATATTTCTTGCTCCTCCCAGCATGGCGGAGCTTGCCAGGCGGCTATATTATCGCAAAACTGAGGACCCACAGGAACTTGCCAGGCGCTTCGCACTGTCGAGGTTGGAGATGCACTCCCTCAGTGATTTTGATTACGTTGTGGTCAACTACCACAACAAGCTAGACGAGACCGTTGATACAATAGCGTCAATTATCAAAGCCGAAAAGTGCAGGGTACACCCGCGCCGGCTCAGGCTAACCGAAACCGAGTTGTAAGGGCACGACCCAGGATAAAGGCATCGTGCAGCGCGCCTATCTAACGCGGCTGCTGACTGCTGAGAGACAAAGGGGGACGTATTAATGACAACAGACATGGCGAGTATTGCTGATAGTGAGGTTGTGCGCTTGCTACAAGAGGGCATCGCCGCAGCAGAGCGCGGAGATAAACCGGCGGCGCGTGACCTGCTCTCCCAGGTCGTAGAAGTTGACCCGCAGATCGAAGAGGCGTGGCTCTGGTTGAGTGAGGTCGTCTCCGAGCCGCACGAGCGTCAGATCTGCCTGGAAAATGTCCTTGTCATAAACCCTGCTAATGCGCACGCCCTCAAAGCGTTGGAGCAGATTAGACAGGGAACCGGCGGCATACCACGCTTTGCCCCTGAAGCTGCTGAGCCACCACAGGCCGAACATACCGCCCCACTTGCCTCTGACCCGTCTGCTTACGGCGATGCAATACCAAACCCACCCTGGCCCTCCGGCAACGAGGCTGCCCTCGCGTCAAATGGCCCCGGGCCCGCGCCCCTCCCTGCCTGGATGCAAACGGACCAGGCGGAGGCTCCTGAAACCGGCGCTCATCAAGCCGACAACCTGCGCTTTGGTCCAGCCGATCATCAACCCAATACTTGGGCCGCCATCGGCTCGGCGGCAAACCCAGAGCAACCAGAGCAGAACGATCTGCTCTTTGGCGTACCGGAGTGGCTGCCTTTGGTCTCATCGAGCGCTGACTTGAGTATTCCTGCTGAGGCGCAACCGCAGAATGGCGACGGCATGACGGAGATATGGGCCAACGGCTCAATGCCTAATGCTGATGCGGAACACTATAACAACCAGGTTCAGCCCGGCGGTCATCTGCCCGACGAGGGCAGTGCTAACTTCCGTTTCGAGCCTTTTACCTTCGATGACAACAGCCATCTTAGAACGGGGTCCAACGCCCAGGTCGTCGGTGCGGAGGGCGCTGAACTCCCCGACTGGGTGCGCAAGCACCTCAACCCCCCCATCGAGAGCGCCCCACAGGAGTATGCCCCTGCCCAGGATGTGCAGCCAGCGCCCGGCATATTCGGCGATAACTTCTTCAACAACGCTAACTCTTACCATGATGAAGCACAGGGCGTAAACAACAACGGGTCGGTTTACCCGGATATGCCTGTCAACAGTCCAGACCTGGGGCCGATGGGACCTTACGCTTCGGCTCAACTGCCGTCGCCCGATGAGCTTCCAGGCGAGCACAGCGTCGGTAATCCCGCACAGCCCTGGTATCTCAACTCCTCAAACAACTCTATAGCTTCGCCGCCCTCCTCTTCTACCGGTCTGCCATCGTATCTCGAACCCCCAGGCGATAACAGCTACGACAATGGCGCACACTCTGCCCCCAGGGAGATAGCCAACATCGAGTGCCCCCACTGCCATGAGCAAGTGCCTGACACTTCCTTAGCCTGCCCGCAGTGCCGCTTCAACTTCTTTGTCAACTGCCCCCACTGCCATGAGCTTGTTGACGCGAGTGACGCCCGCACAGGGCAGCTCGACCCTTGCCCCCACTGCGGCAACCCCGTAGATAGGATGGTGCTTGGCATTGCTGTAAGCCCCCAGGAAAGAGCAGCAGCCGAGAAGCAGATGCTACACCAGAAGGACCAGGAGATCAATTATCCCTCCATGGAACAGGCCCACGTGGGCGCACTCTCCCGTCGTTCTGCACTCTCATGGCTCATAGACGGGGTGCTTCTGGTAGCCATCGCGTTCATCATCTGGGCGCTCACCCAGTTCCCCACCTGGTACCACTTGACGGGGCTGTACAAGTAACGTACTATTAACTGGTCCCGTCTACGTGCAGCTGAGCGGGCTGACATAGCCTTACGCGGCGTATAAACCTTACTACGCCGCATCTTTCTTATACAGGGGTCTGTTGTGCCGAACGGCAGCGAACACGCCTCGCGGCCAGCCAAAGTCATTGATCTACAAGGGCACCAGGCAGCCGAGCAGGCGCTAGACCTGGTCCTCACCACGAGTCCTGCGTCCCCCCAGTACCCTTTGCGCCTGGCGGAGCTCCTCGGCATGGGTCCGCCCTTGCTGGCAGCGATTGTGCGCCACCTTGATGCCGCAGACCCTCACAAGCTCGATGCCCTGGGCCGCGTACTCTCCCTCTACCCACAACGCCCCCAGGTTGTGCAGGCGCTGATGCGGGCTGGCTCTGATCGTCGTGGCACCGATAACCGCAGGCTGGGCGCTATACTGGTGCTTGAGCACTTTCTTGGTATCTCCCCTCCTGATGATTTCTTCTCAGCGTTGCACGACCCGGTGGGGATCGCCTTGCAGACGCTCTCCGGCATCACAGGCGACGCCGTGCCTGACATACCTCTAATGCACGACTACCTGCGCCTGCTTATCTCCCAGCCTATCGATCTGCTTTATTCAATCCTGGCTGTGCTGGCCGAGCTTGGGGGCGTAGGAGCCATAGAGATTGTGCGCCTCATTGCTTTGCACCCCGACCCTGAGCTGCGCATTAGCGCCATCGAGACGCTGGCCGCGCAAGGCTCGCCGCGTGCTATCGCCACTCTCTGCCAGCTTGAGCCGAACTTGCCGCCCGACACCTCTCGCGCGGTGAGCCGTGCCTTGCAAAAGCTGCGCTTGAGTGGCGTGGACGTGGGCGAAGCCGCCGATCCAGGGTGCGGCTGCCGCGCCCTTCTTGGGCCAATAGACGGGCATGGTCACAGGCTCCTCTGGCTCCTTGCCCCTTCTGTGCAGGGCAAAGCTCACCAGATTGCTCATCTGGGTCTGGTCATTACAGACATCGCAGGCCTTGTGGAAGCAGAAGGAGCGAGCAGCGCCGATGCCACCCTCTTCCCGCCGCTTGCGCCTCTCGGTACTTTGCACCAACCGTTCGCCAGCCGGTTGAGCGACCTTGCTGAGGAGTGGTCAATTGGCGAGCAATACTTTGCCTCCCTTGAAGTACCATTCGACTATGGCCTGGCGATGGCTGCGCGTGCGGTGCAGAGAAACTGGGAGACAGGCACCTTACTCCCTGTTGACTATTTACTGCTCTACCCACTCTTTTGGCATCACGCAGGCAAGGCTGAATTGCCCGGCTTCAATCAGCCGCCAGGCAACGGCGAGCAAGACCCTTCTCTGGCGGAGAATGAGAGCGAGTTGTTTCTCGATTCTCTCTTCGAAAGCTGGTATCTCGAAACCGAAGGTGTGGCCCATGTCGCTGAGGAAGTTGCCCGCGCGGGCGGCGGGCTATCGCACGAGCTCAGCGATGAGAACTGGCGTATATTGCTCCCTGCTCTTATCAGGTTGGCACATGATGAGTTTGGCCCTCATCTGCGCACACTCTACGCAAAGAGGCTTCAGCTTATGTCGGAGTGGTTCTCTATAGCGGGTGAAGCGCGCAAAGCTGATCTGGCAGCCTCCGCCGCGCGTACTATGCTCCAGTCCCCGCCCGAAGCTAATCTCTTCGTCCTCCGCCTTGCGCAAAAGGGAGTACTCGTCACCATAAGCAATCTAAGGTTCTAGCCCCTGCCTTCAAAGGCGTTTTTTCCTACGTACTCCTGGCATCTCAGGGCATCTCAGGAGCCACTTATGACATCTGCTGAGCATTTTGATGCAAACGCCTCCGCTTTTCACGACTATTTAAATTCACCCTGGGGCCAGCTGCTTCATAACCTCTCCGCTGCCAATGTGCACCGCCATATTGCGGAGTACTACACGCAAGGCCAACTGCTGCGCATCCTTGATGTCGGCGGAGGAAGTGGTGTTGATGCGGTCCTATTTGCTGCACAAGGGCATTCGGTATCCATACTTGACCCTTCGGTTGAGATCCTTAGCGAAGCACGTTACAACGCCCAGTCAGCAGATGTTTCGGAGCGGGTGCGATTCTACGAAGCCGAGCTTGCCTCCCTCCCAGAGCTTTTCCCACCAGGGTATTTTGATCTAATTCTCTGTCATAATGTTCTGCAATATGTCGGCGACCTTAGAGCAGCTTTAGAGGCAATATTCTATCCGTTGGTCGCTGACGGCCTGATTTCTACTATTTGCATCAATCGCTATTCGGAACCCTATCGTCTGGCTCTACAGCAACTCCGCCCGGATATAGCCTTCGAGAAGCTGAAGACCAGAACCGTCTTCTCAGGGGTCTTTAAAGTTGATATTCGAGCATACACAGCAGAGGAAATAAGCCAGGCATTTCAGGAAATAGGTGGCACTTTGCTGGCTCAGTACGGCCTACGATGCGTCTTCGACTATATTCCCAATAACGACCTGAAGAGTGAAGCGGGTTTCCTCATAGAGCTAGAACGTCTGGAATATGCTATGAGCCAGACATATCCATACTACCTCCTGGCGCGCTTCTTTCAGCTTATCGTGCGGAAGGTAACACCATGACCTCGACTTTCCACAACCAGCCGGTGCTTTCCTCTCATCACCAGGTAAGCGTTCAGATTTAGAGTATAACGAGGTTCAAGAGGTAACTGTGTACCCTCACCCCGTGCCCCTCTCCCATGAAGGGGGAGGGGGCTTGCTTCCGGTGAGTATCAGGTGACACCGCAGCAACCCCGTCAGGGGATACTCCCCTGCACCCCAACTCTGAACGCTTACGCTGCAACAATGCGCGCATTGGCTTATAATGTGTATTGTTAGCTACAAGCTAACTACGATCACTCAACTCCAGCGTGAGCTTGGTCTACCTGTACAGAAGGGTTGAACCCTTATCCAGTCATGGCGTCGCGGCACAGGTTCCTCGCATCTGCACAGCCTGTTATGT
>JADMIH010000122.1 GCA_015478675.1 Chloroflexota bacterium
GGCAGACGCTGGGGCAGTTCCTTGCTACATGGCTGGAGGATTCGGTGCGCCCAACGGTAAGGCCCAAAACGTACGATAGTTACGCGCAGGTCGTCCGCTTATATATCGAACCGGAACTGGGTCGCGTCCAACTAGGCAAACTCACCCCGCAGCAGATACAGCACTTGCTCAACAAGCTACTCAAAATGGGCCTAGCGCCCCGTACGGTGCGTTATTGTCATGCCATTCTGAAGATAGCGTTGGGGCGAGCATACAAATGGTCGCTCGTGCCGCGCAACGTGGCGCAGTTGGTCGACGCACCCAGGTCGCGCCGCTATGAAATGCGCTCCCTTACGCCTGAGGAGGCGCGCGTCTTCCTGAATACCGTTCGAGGCGACCGCTTGGAAGCTCTCTACTCAGTGGCTATCGCCCTCGGATTGCGCCAGGGTGAAGCGCTCGGGCTGCGCTGGGAAGATGTTGACATGGACAAGTGCACACTCAGAGTGCGATACGCGCTTCAGCGCATTGACGGCAAGCCCCAACTGGTCGAGCCGAAGACCCAGAAGAGCCGCCGCACTATCTTCATGCCTCAGGTGACCGTGAACGCATTGCGCACCCACCGCGTCCGTCAACTGGAAGAGAGGCTGGCCGCGGGCGTTGGAAGGAGAGCGGGCTGGTCTTCACCTCGACGATAGGCACGCCCCTCGACCCACGAAACGCCTTCCGTTCCTTCCAGGATGCTCTGCAGAGGGCAGGCCTCCCCCACATCCGCTTCCACGACCTACGCCATACCTGCGCATCGCTCCTGCTGGCACAGGGAGTGCACCCCCGCGTGGTGATGGAAACGCTCGGCCACAGCCATATCAGCCTCACCATGGATACGTACTCCCACGTGATCCCGGCTTTGCAGCGGGATGCGGCAGATAGGATGGATGCGCTTCTCACCGAGGGCTAAGTAGATAGAGAGGCAGGCAGAAACATAAGAATTGCAAAATAGAAATCTAAGCCCTCTCAGCATCCACGATTTCGACTATGCGAGAAGCGGCGTAAACACGGTTGCGCTGTCGCCCTGTTGTCTCCTGAAGGATGCCCTCGGCTATGAGCTTGTCTATGTTGTTCTGTGCTGCGCGCGGTGTAACACCGAGCAACTTACTGGTGCTGGCGAGAGTGACTACCGGGTAGGAGAACAACTCATCTACCATTCGGAGCGCCAGAGGCGAGGAGCGCTCGGACTGCAAGCGGTCGCGGTAGTTGCGCCACAAGTCGAGTAGCTGGCTGGATCGCTTAATCGCATCCTGCGACTGCTGTGCAACACCGTCCAAGAAGAAGCTCACCCACTCTGTCCAGCGACCTTCCTGGCTCACAGCAAGGAGCAGGCGGTAATAATCGGGGCGATGCCGCTCGAAGTAGGCGCTAAGGTAGAGGAGTGGCTGGGGCAGCAGTCCCTCGGCGCACAGGAGGAGAGTAATAAGCAGGCGCCCGATGCGACCGTTGCCATCCAGGAACGGGTGGATAGCTTCAAACTGGTAGTGGACAAGTGCCATGCGTACCAGTGGCGGCAAAGGCAGCGGCGATTCTGTATGGAGGTACTTCTCCAGGCTGTCCAATGCTTCCTTCATCTCGATCTCAGGTGGAGGCACGTATGTGGCGTCCGCGAGGGCGCACCCCGGCGGCCCTATCCAGTTTTGGGAGCGCCGGAACTCTCCCGGCGTGAGATGTTCGCCTCGGACCCCGAAGACACCCAACATGAGGCGGGCGTGCATCTCTCGTATAAGGCGCAGGCTGAGAGGAAGCTCCGACATGCGCTTGAGGCCATATTCGAGAGCGTCAACGTAGTTAGCCACCTCTTTCACATCAGGAGTTCTTGGGTCAGCTACCCCTGAGGCTTCAAAGGCGAAAAGGTCAGAAAGTGAGGCCTGGGTACCTTCAATACGGCTAGATAGCACAGCCTCCAGCCGCACGAAGGGGGCAATGAGAAGGTGAGGATTGGGGAGGGTGCGAGCGATCCCAGCCAGCTCGCTGAGCGCTCTGTCGGCCAGCGACAGGCGACCCGCCATGCCCCAGGTTGGCTCTAATTCGGGAGGGAGCGGGTTCGGTAAGAACGCCCAGTACCCTTGGGGAGTTTTCCGCATCTGACCTGGGGCATGGCTCGTGAAGCTTTCGGGTTGCACGTTGTTTCCTTGTTATACTCCGGTACAATTGGAGGCAGCGTTATTATACTTCCCTGCCTTCCGGTATAATAACACGGAGAGGCGTTGTGTGGAAAGTGTGGGACTTTAGTGCTTCCGTGATATGGCGACCCCGCTATGCAGGCAAACAGTAGTAGATGCTCATAGGACTTCAGACCGATTGACACGGAGCGTCAACCCGATTTATGATTGTTTGCGTCGGCGCTGAGATCGCCGGCGTGTTTGTACTCTTGGAAATCAACTCAGTGGTCGTCAGTCGTAGGCTTGCTATGCTCAGTCTCTTTGGCAAATATGTAGCGCAAAATACCACCGGCAATCGGTTCCATAGGGCCGACTACCGGTCTGCGTGCGATTTGGAGCAGACAAGGGGCATACCCTAGCACCCCTTCCGTTTCTTATGGAATTGGCATAGTATTCGAGAACGGGTGTGGGCTATATACCGCACCCGTTCCTTGTTGCTTCTATGAGCCGACACGCGAGCGGCAAACATATCAGCATAATGAGGGGAAAAGTATCGGTGCTTCTAACTATTACATGCATACAGACGTTGGGTGGCGAACCAGCAACCCACCTCGGCTACCTGCTGCACAAGAACCCCGCCAGGGTGCAGAGCTTTGACCTGCCCTTCGGCAAGGCCCATGTCTTCTACCCTGTGGCCAGCGAGGAAAGCTGCACGGCGGCACTCCTGCTCGACATTGACCCGGTGGGCCTTGTGCGTGGGCACCGTGGCACATCCGGAGAGGGACAGGCGCTGACCCAGTATGTGAACGACCGCCCATACGTGGCGTCTTCGTTCATGAGCGTGGCGATCGGTCGGGTGTTTGGCACCGCTATGTCAGGCAAGAGCCAGTCGCATCAGGAAATGGCAGATGCCATGTTGCCTTTGCAGGCGAAGATATCGGCGCTACCATGCCGCTCTGGTGAGGAGTTGCTGCGGAAGCTGTTCGAGCCGTTGGGCTATGAGGTATCCGTTCAGGGCTACCCACTCGACGAGAAGTTCCCCGAGTGGGGTCAGAGCAGAGTGTATACCGTAGAGTTGCAAGGTAGTGTCCGCTTGCGCGACCTGCTCACCCACCTCTACGTGCTGATTCCAGTGCTCGACGATGAAAAGCACTACTGGGTAGGAGAAGATGAGGTGGAGAAGCTGCTCCGCCGGGGCGCGGGCTGGCTCTCGGCCCACCCTGAGCGGCAGCTTATCACCGACCGCTACCTCAAGCACTACAGGCACCTGGCTCGTGCAGCGCTGGCCCGCTTAGCAGAGGAAGACCAGCCGGACCCCGATGTGGAAGAGGAAGTGCACGACCTAGAGGAAGAAGTCGTCGAAGAGAAGATAAGCCTCAACCAGCAGCGCCTGGGAGCCGTGATGTCTGCGCTCAAAGCCAGTGGAGCGAGGCGAGTGCTCGACCTGGGTTGCGGGGAGGGACGGCTGCTCAAGCTGCTGCTAGATGACAGGAGCTTCACCGATATAGTGGGGGTGGACGTATCGTACAGGGTGCTTGAAAAGGCGCGCGACCGTCTGCGCATCGACAGGTTACCACCCAGGCAGGCGGAGAGGATCAAGCTGGTGCAAGGCTCGCTCACCTATCGCGACAGTCGCCTTTCAGGGTACGATGCTGCCGCTGTGGTGGAGGTGATAGAGCACCTCGATCCGCCCCGTCTTGCGGCTTGCGAGCGAGTGCTCTTTGAGTTCGCAAAGCCGGGCACGGTAGTCATGACCACACCCAACGCCGAATATAATGTGAAGTGGGAGAGTCTGCCCGCAGGCAAGTTTCGACACCGCGACCACCGCTTCGAGTGGACCCGCGCTGAGTTCCAGAATTGGGCCGTGGGAGTCGCCGGGCGCTTCGGGTATTCTGTGCGCTTCCTGCCCGTGGGGCCTGAAGACCCTGTTGTGGGATCGCCAACGCAGATGGCTCTATTCGAACAACTGAAGGATGAAAGCGATCTACCAGCATGAGTGAGATTACAAGTGACAGTTTGATACTGCCCGTAGGCACGCGAGTCGTCACGCGAAGAGAGGTGCGCACCGCAGCCGGTGACTTGGTGTGCCCGGCGGGAGCTATGGGCGTGGTCGCCAAAGCGCCGTCGGACACTACCCACTCATACAGAGTACGCCTGCCGAGCGGGGCGGATGTAGCGTTTCAGCGACAAGACCTCGCTGTGTTCACTCGCTTTCAGGAGGAAGGGCTGGAGCAGGCGGGCGCGTTCGATAAGGAAGACCTGTACAACTACGTCATTTATCGCTGCGTGGTCGGCTCGCGAGCCTATGGACTGGACGAGGAAGCATCCGACTTCGACCGCAGAGGCATCTACCTACCTCTTGCCGACCTCCACTGGTCGCTCGGTGGTGTGCCGGAGCAGTTGGAGCGGGACGAGACGCAGGAGACTTACTGGGAGTTGCAGAAGTTCCTCACGCTGGCTCTCAAAGCCAACCCCAACCTGCTGGAGTGCCTCTATACCCCTCTCGTGGAGACAGCAATCCCGCTGGCACAGGAGCTACTCGACATGCGCGCTATCTTCCTCTCGAAGCTGGTCTACCAGACTTACAACGGCTACGTCATGTCGCAGTTCAAGAAGATGGAACAGGACCTGCGCACCAGGGGCGAGATAAGGTGGAAGCACGCCATGCACCTGATACGCCTGCTCCTCTCCGGGATCACCGTGCTGAGGGAAGGCTTCGTGCCCGTGCGCGTCAGCGAGCATCGAGAGAAACTGCTGGCGGTGCGGCGTCATGAGCTGGAATGGGAGGAGGTCAACGAATGGAGGCTGAACCTGCATCACGAGTTCGATGCAGCCTTCGCCGGCACACGCCTGCCGGACCGCCCGGACTACGAGCGCGCTAACACTTTCCTGCTGAAGGCACGCAGGAGTATGCTCTGAGGCTTGATGAACATGAACGACATAATCGAGGAGACGAAAATAGAACAACTGAAGGCTGTGGCTAGCTCCCAGCCATACCCGCTCCTGTTCGCCACTGTGAGCGGAGCGCACCTGTACGGCTTCCCCTCCCCAGACTCCGACTACGACCTCCGAGGCTTGCATATCCTACCGTTGCGCGAGGTGGTCCGGCTCAAACCCTCACGCGAGATCGAAACAATCACCGTATCGAGCGAGGTGGATGGGCTGGAGATGGACCTTGTCACGCACGATATACGCAAGTTCTTCACACTATTGCTGAGGAAGAATGGCTACGTGCTCGAACAGCTTTATTCTCCACTAATAGTCCTTACCACCCCGGAGCACGAGGAGTTGAAGGACATAGCCAGGGGTTGCATCACGTGGCACCACGCCCACCACTATCTCGGCTTCGCCCAGACGCAGTGGAAGCTGTTCAACAAGCAAGAACCGCGCCGCGTGAAACCTCTACTCTACACGTACCGAGTGCTGCTGACGGGCATCCACCTGATGCGCACCAGCCAGGTGGAGGCGAACCTGCTGAGATTGAACTCCTCGTTCAATCTGCCGTACATCGATGACCTAGTACAGCACAAGTTATTAGGCCCGGAGAAATCGACCTTGGACAAGGCTGATCTTACGTTCTACGAAGGGGAATACCGACGGCTACTTAGTATGCTAGAGCAGTCATACGCGGAAAGCAGGCTGCCCAAAGCGCCAAGTTGCATAGACGATCTTGATACACTCTTGCAAGAGGTAAGGTTGACCCAGTGCAGAAACGAAGATGAAACCTAGCTCATCAATTGCAGAACGAACTTATAGAAGCTTGGAGAACAAGTGAAGATAACCATACCCGAACTTTCAATGGTAGCCCTGGTCGGCGCTTCCGGCTCCGGCAAGAGCACCTTCGCGCGCAAGCACTTTAAGCCGACCGAGGTCATCTCCTCTGACTTCTGTCGGGGGCTGGTGTCGGACGACGAGAACGACCAGTCTTCGAGCGAAGATGCTTTCGATGTGCTCCACTACATAGCAGGGAAGCGGCTCCAGAAGGGCAAACTGGTTGTGGTCGATGCCACCAACGTCAGCCAGGAGGGGCGGAAGCCTCTCGTCGCGCTGGCGAAGAAATATCACGTGATACCCGTGGCGATCGTGTTCGACCTGCCTGAAGCGATATGTCAGGAGCGAAACAAGGCCCGTCCTGACCGCGACTTCGGCCCGCACGTTGTGCGCCGCCACACCCAGCAGATGCGCCGCACGATACCTTCCCTGAGCAAAGAGGGATTTCGCCACGTCTTTGTGCTCAAAAGGCAGGCGGAGGTGGACGCCGCCGAGATAGAGCGCCAGCCCCTCTGGAACAACCTCAAGCACGAGCACGGCCCGTTTGATATCATCGGCGACGTGCACGGCTGCTTCCGCGAGTTGCACGCTCTGCTCACCACGCTCGGTTACGAGATCACATCTCTGTCTCAGGATGGCAGCGCAAGTTACGCCGCCCGCCATCCCGAAGGCCGAAAAGCCGTGTTCGTGGGAGACCTTGTGGACCGAGGCCCTGACACTCCCGGCGTGCTGCGCCTGGTGATGAGCATGGTAGCGAGCGGGGTGGCATTGTGCGTGCCCGGTAACCACGACATCAAGCTGGTACGTGCCCTGAAGGGCAAGCAGGTGCAGGTGGTTCATGGCCTTGAGCAGTCGTTGGCTCAGCTTGAGGGTGAGGACGCCGAGTTCAAGAAGAAAGTCGTGCAGTTCCTGGACGGGCTGGTGAGCCACTACGTGCTAGACGATGGCAAACTGGTGGTCGCCCACGCCGGACTGCGAGAGGAGATGCAGGGGCGAGGCTCGGGGGCTGTGCGAGAGTTCGCTCTGTACGGCGAGACCACAGGAGAGGCCGACGAGTTCGGCCTGCCCGTCCGCTACAATTGGGCGGCTGAGTACAGGGGCCGGGCTATGGTGGTGTACGGCCACACACCCGTTCACGAGCCGGAATGGCTCAACAACACGATCAACATAGACACGGGCTGCGTCATGGGAGGCAAGCTCACCGCTCTGCGCTACCCCGAAAAAGTGCTGGTGTCTGTGCAGGCGGAGCAAATGTATTACCACTCTCCGAAGCCGTTCCTGCCGCCGGACGAGCAAGCGCCAGTTCCCGCTCTCTCCGCACAACAACAGCATGACGACGTGCTCGACGTGGCCGACGTGACCGGCAAGCGCTACCTGACCACCCGCTTGCAGCGCAATGTGCTCATAAAGGAGGAGAATGCGATCACGGCCCTTGAGGTGATGTCACGCTTCGCGGTCAACCCCAAGTGGCTGATCTACCTGCCGCCTACCATGTCACCGTCCGAGACCACTCAGGAAGAAGGACTGCTGGAGCACCCCGCCGAGGCCTTCGCCTACTTCCGACACGAAGGCGTGCCTAAGGTAGTGTGCGAGGAGAAGCACATGGGCTCGCGAGCGGTGGTGATCGTATGCCGGGATGAGAATGCCGCTCGGCGGCGCTTCGGCGTGGTCGCTGAAGGACCGGGCATCGTCTACACCCGCACAGGTAGGCCATTCTTCAACGACCCGACTCTGCAAGCCGAGTTCCTCTCCCGCATCCGCAAAGCGCTGGATGCCGCCGGTACGTGGGACGAGTTTAACACAGACTGGGTATGCCTCGACTGTGAGCTGATGCCTTGGTCGGCCAAGGCGCAGGAGCTGCTGCGCGACCAGTACGCGGCTGTGGGCGTGGCCGCGCGCACTTCACTGCACGACACAATTTCGGCGCTTCGGCAGGCAGAGGCACGCGTACCCAGCTCAGAGATAGAGGGGTTGCTCGCTCAATACACGGCCCGCGCCGATATGGTGGACAAGTACATTGATGCATACGGGCGTTACTGCTGGCCCGTGAACTCGATTAGTGACCTCAAGCTCGCCCCCTTCCACCTGCTGGCGACCGAGGGCCGCGTGCATACCGACAAGGACCACGTCTGGCAGATGGAAACGCTGGCTCGGATATGCCAGGCGGACGAAGAGCTTCTCTTCGCGACCGAGTACAAAGTGGTAGATGTCACCGACGAGGCAAGCCAGACCGAAGGCGTTCGCTGGTGGGAAGAGTTGACCGGCAGAGGGGGCGAAGGCATGGTCGTGAAGCCCCTCGACTTCATAGTGCGTGGGCAGCGAGGTCTTGTGCAACCCGCAGTGAAGGTACGAGGCCGGGAATACCTACGCATAATCTACGGCCCCGAATACACCTCACCCGAGAACCTGTCGAGGCTGCGATCACGAAGACTGGCGGCCAAGCGAGGGTTGGCACTACGCGAGTTCGCCCTCGGCATCGAGGCGCTGGAGCGCTTCGTGCACCGGGAGCCACTGCGCAGAGTGCACGAGTGCGCCTTCGGTGTGCTCGCCCTTGAGAGCGAACCTGTAGACCCACGTCTGTGAGGTGTAAGCTGGATGGGTATGTTAGGAAGGAACGAAGTAATGGACAACTCGGTACTACACAGGCCGGAGCGCGCACGCTACTCGCTCAAAGGGCTATCGGTAGGGGATGCGCTGGGCGACAGGTTCTTCATAGACCCCGACGTAGCGATACCTCTTATCCAAGCGCGTGCCCTGCCCGCCCCACCCTGGGGCTTCTCGGATGACACGCAGATGGCCCTATCCATCATGACTTGCCTGGAGCGATACGAGGAGATCGACCAGGATTAGCTGGCACACAGCTTCGCTGAAAGCTACGATCCCTCACGCGGTTATGGCATGGCCATGGGCCATGCACAGCCACCTGGCCGAGGTGCGGCTCGGCGTGCCCTGGAAAGAGTCCTCTGAACGTCACAAGCGGTCCTGAGTCGCAGTTGCACCCTCATGAAACGAGCAAGCTACCTCTTCTCCCCTACTAAACAACCGCCTGTACCGTACAACAAGCCCTGTGCCATTAGTGTGTGGGAGATCCATGGTTCGCCCGTGATCCCTATGGCACAGGAATTCAGATCAAGAGCTTCCGCTACGAGTGAAACCACAGCTAGCAACGCGCCAGAATCGCGCCAGATGAGGCTCTCTGCATACTTGTACTTCGAGGTGGTACGGCCTGGTTGTGCCACAAACCACAGGAGCGTAGCCTCTTGCATCGGCAGTACAGCATCCACAGCGGCGAAGAACTCCGTTACCTGAGTCGCGGTAACGTCCAGGTCACACAGGCTGTGGGCGATAGGGTCGTAAAGGCTAAGCGAACGTCCTTGATGTGTAATTCGGGCCACGAGGATATCAATGGGATGGCGCCCGCCTGCCGACGGCGCAGCGCGGTGTTGCCAGACAGATCCACTCTCCTCACGCCTACCTGTACGTGTTCGTGCCGCCCACCATAGAAGGGCTGACAACCTCTCAGTAGGAAGTTGATTAAAAAGCCTTGAAGACCTACGTCCCTCCAAAAGCTCGAGAAAGTCCTTCGGTAGCGGCGCTGTGGGTACGGGCAGATACGTTTTACTCGTGCGAAGTGGGTATGCGAATTCGAGATAAGGGATCTCCTTTTCCCTTGGGGTTGGACTCTTCAACTCAGTATGGCTCATAACCTAGTTCCGCCATAACTGCTTGGTGCTTGAAGCAGCCCCTGCACTGACCGCAAGCATAGGCGCTCTTGTGGCAAGAGTGCGCCCAAGCCAATACACTGATATCTATCCCGGATGTGCGCACGAGATCAACACTGCTCATAGAAATAGCCGGAGCAGACACCCGAATTTCACCCTCCTGCATTCGAGTGAGCAGGTCGATCTTGCCGAAGAACTCCGCCCTACCGTCCGCGTGCAAGCCGTCTGATCTTACCGACCCCATTAGTAGTTCGCTCACCTCAAGCGCAATCGCACGCATTCCCGCCAGCGTGATCAGAAGCTGATTGCGAAAAGGCCACCATTACGGCACCGGAGCGATCGGACTTTCAGGCATACCCGCCAAGTGCCCCGCTCCTAACATCCGACAATCAACGGTTAATACCTCGTGTCTCATGCAATACTCTTGCGCTATTCGCTGAGCGGCTCGAATCTCGCCTTGTGCAGGCAGTTGACCATAGTCGATTGTGAACGCCACGTCAGGGCGCTTCCAGCATGCCAGAGCCACTGAGTCCATGCCTCCCGAGAGAAGGATGGCGGTTGTCATGACTCTAGCGCCTTCCACACGGTATTGTAGATGGCCGAAACGAAGTCAGATGTGATCAGGCACCCGGTACCCTCGAGCATTTTCAGGTCTTCGGCCTTTTCATTCTGCGCGAATGCGATTACCGGGATATCGTTGGCGCGAGCATAACCGACTTCAAATAGCGTTCCCGAGTCCAGGCCATCGAGAATTGCAAGGACGATGTTGCTCTTATCCAGAGCAGCGAGGTCGGCGGGAACAACGTCCTCTGCCAGTCCATGCCCCACATCATGGAACGGTGAGAATACAGTTAACCGCTGACTGAGTAAGGCGGTCCGGGCTTCGTCTACTACCCAGCGCTGTGCCATCGAGAAGAAAGGACCCGCGAGATAGACCTGAGCCTGTTTCACTGCGTCCTGCTTGCTGTTCAACTCTATTGTAACCGGATCAAACGGCTCCTTCTCGAAGATGTCAGATGGAATAGGCAAGGATCGCGTGCTGCAGTAATAGGCCGTTGCCAACGAGGCACGATATGCAGCTGCATCAGGATCCATATTCTGCTCACCCCAGAAATGGCCGAACGTGGCGGCAAAGACATCTCCTGACCCGATGGGCCACACGTTACTTATGCGAAAAGCAGGGACATTGCTGATACTGGTTGGCGTTACTACGGTCGCGCCAAGTGCACCACGCTTTATAACCACCACATCAGCTCCGTGTTCCTCTCGCAGCACCGGGCCGATGTCAGCTAATAGTTGCTTTCCGCTCAGAAGTGATGCCTCGTGGTAATTGGCAACGATTGCCAGGTGTTCAGCGTGCGAGCCGTTCTCGCCGAATGGCCTGGGATTGAGAGCGTCCTGCGGATCGTAGACTACTTTCTTCCCAACTACTACCCCGTCGCCTTCGAGCATGCCAAATCGTAGTATGTAGTCAGCACGTACTGTATGGGGCGCCTGCTTTGAGATTAGCCCGATGGGTGGGTTGATACGCGGGACGGACAGCCCATGGATATATGTGAAGCTCAGAGTTTGGGACGTGGAAAGGCTTTCGACAGCCACATGGTAGGTGGAGGACAAGACATCCAGCAGTTCCTTATCTCCGTCCGCGATATAGCAATGCAGAGTAATGTCACTAGTTATGCCGAAATGCTAGATAGGGAAAGCAAGTTGCTTGAGATGCAAGAAATCAGC
>JADMIH010000344.1 GCA_015478675.1 Chloroflexota bacterium
GCAGCGCGGGCAATCTACCCTACTTCCGACCAGGCTCAAACGCCACCAGAGGGCAAGTATCGAAGATCGTGGGCAACACCTTCTTCCCTAACTGCAACCCCTAAGGTAAAGAATAGAGAGATGATAGCAAAACAATAACTCCGCCATGCGGAGTTATTGTTTTCAAGAGTAAAAGCCCCTCACCACGCGCTTTGAAGGGCTGGGGCGGGACCTTGCCTTGGTACAGTGACAGGTGACACAAGAAAAACCTGCCCCTGAAAGCCCCAGTGTGGAAAGTTGGGGTGCTAGCCTAACGACATGCAGCGCGAGGCTAGCTACTCTGCCCGGCGCAGCCTGTTTACCAGCGTGGCGGTGAAGTAAGCGCGGTCCTGTACACGGGCAAAGAGGCACGGGTAAGGCGAAGTCGTGATGCTCAGAGTATCGCCATCCTGTAGCGCCACGTGCGTCTGCCCGTCTATTGTCAGGTAAGTCTCGTCGTCCGTCTCCACGTGAAGGTCTATCTTGTTGTCATCAGGGAGCACCAGGCTCTTAACTATAGTTAGATAAGGCGCAATCGGTGTCACCACAATGCTCCGCAATTCGGGGTGCAAAATCGGCCCGCCAGCCGCCATAGAATAGGCCGTCGAGCCTGTGGGTGTTGCGACGATCACGCCGTCAGCTACATAGTGGGTAACGCTGTGGCCGTTCACACTCAGTGTGCAATCCACCACCCGTGAGAGAGCGGCGCGGCTAGCCACTACATCGTTCAAAGCTGTGAACGCGGCAACCTTCTCATCGCCGCGCCACAACTCGGTGAGCAACATAGTGCGCTTTTCTACCCAGTAGCTACCTTCCAGAAAGAGGGAGAGACGCTCCTGCAACTGCCAGGGGTTTAGCTCTGTTAGGAAGCCGACGCGCCCCAGGTTCACCCCTACGAGAGGCACACTGAGCGGGGCGGCTGTGCGCGCCGCACGTAGTATCGTCCCATCGCCACCAAAGGAAAAAATAAGGTCCAGACAATCCGACTGTTTCCACCTGACTGTGTTCTCAGGCGACGCCGAGTGCGATTCAACAACATGAACCCCATTGCTGGTAAGAAGGCGCGCAAATCTGTGAGCCTGCTCTCTTGCGCTGGCTATCGTGTCATTGACGATGAAACCGGCTTTCTTCAATGGGCGTTCGGCCCCGCGCCCGGCCCCTTCGGGCGGGCCTGTGTCCACACCGGTGATAGGCTTGCCGCTCTTTTCGTCTATCACCACCGATTCGGCTCTCGTCTGGCCGGTTTCGCCCGCTATTTCTCTGCCATCGTTACTCTCCATCGGTGAAGACCTCTCTCTTTATGGATGCTTGCAAATCAAAAGGCTGCTGCCCGCTTTTCTCCAGATGGGCAAGGTACTCAACATTGCCCGCCGGACCCCTGATAGGCGAGCGAGCCAGACCCGTGAAGTGTAACCCTTCTTGCTGCCAGAAAGCCGCAAGCCTTAATATTACTTGCTGGTGTATCTTACGGTCGCGCACCACTCCACCCTTAGCGACCTGCTCGCGGCCAGCCTCGAACTGCGGCTTGATTAGCAAGACCAGGAAAGCATCGGGCCCGGTAAGCCGGATCGCATGTGAGGTAACCAGATCGAGACCTATATATGAGACATCGGCTGTCGCCAGAGCAGCAGGCTCCGGTAGGGATTCCAGATGGCGAATGTTCGTCTGCTCCATCACGATAACTCGTGGGTCCTGCCTCAGCTTCCAGGCTAACTGGTTAGTGCCCACGTCCACAGCATACA
>JADMIH010000123.1 GCA_015478675.1 Chloroflexota bacterium
GGCTTACTCTGAACAGTAACCTCACAGCAGACACATTGCCAGCTTTCCACCAACTATGGTAGAATATTTGCGCAGGATATTCACACAGGAGTGAACACTCCTGTTTTCGGTTTACGCAGTGCGGATGTAACATCTAGACAAGAGAACCTGCGATGTACAATGCCCCAGTATTGGTGCTCAACCAGAACTTTGAGCCGCTGAACGTCTGTAACGCCCGGCGCGCCCTGGTACTCGTGCTGTGCGGAAAAGCTGAAGTGCTGGAGCTAAATCACCAGATTATACATACGCCTTCGCTTGCTATCCATTGCCCATCTGTTATTCGCCTCTCGCACCTTATCAGACGCCCACGCCCCCGCGCACGCCTCAGCCGCCGCGAGGTATTTATCAGGGATGGCTACACCTGCCAGTATTGCGGCGTACGCACGCGTGACCTTACCCTCGACCACGTAATCCCACGCAGCAAAGGCGGCCCACACACGTGGGACAACCTGGTGAGCGCCTGCCGCAACTGCAATCACCGCAAAGGCGGTAAGAGCGTAGCTGAAGCAAGGATGCACCTGGCCCGCCTGCCACGCGAGCCGAGGGCCAGCGTCTACAATATGGTCTATCGCTGCATGGAGAATGGCCCGCTCAATGAATGGCTGGTTTACCTGCCCGGCATACAGCAGGCATCCTCCAGCAACCCAAGCTGAAGCCGTAAGAAGGCTTCAGCGATACCCCCTCACGAGCGTGTGGGGGTTTGCTTTTGTCTTATATAATTGGTAGTTCGCATCTTACCGCAAGAGGAAAACTATCCCAGGAGGGCAAAAATGCTGGACATCAAACTGTTCCGGGAAGAACCCGACAAAGTGCGTCAGGCGCTCATAAACCGCAACGACGACCCTTCGGTAGTGGACCGCGTGCTTGAGCTTGACGAGAAACGCCGCACCCTGCTTGTAGAAAAAGAGCGATTGCAAGCGAGACGTAATGAGCTATCGAAGCAAGTGCCCAAAGCCGCGCCCCAGGAAAGAGCCGCTCTTATAGAGGAGTCGAAGGCAGCAGGCCCGCGCATCACCGAGCTTGAGCGAGAGACAGATCAGGTTGAAGAGACCTTGCGGAGCGTAGTGCTTGGTATTCCAAATATACCGGGCGAATTCACGCCGGTAGGCAAGGACGAGAGCGATAACCCTGTGGTGCGCAGTTGGGGCGAGCCGCGCCGTTTCGACTTTGAGGTGCGCGAGCACTGGGAGATAGGCACGCGTTTGGGGCTGGTAGACTTCGAGCGAGCCGTCAAGATAGCAGGCTCACGCTTCTACGTGCTGACCGGCCCTGGGGCGCGGCTTGAGCGGGCCCTTACCAATCTTATGCTCGACATGCACGTCATGGAGCAAGGTTATACCGAAATCTTCCCGCCTTTCCTGGCAAACGAGGCGAGCATGACAGGTACGGGGCAGCTCCCCAAGTTTGGCGAGGAGATGTGCTATAAGCTGGCAGATGACGACCTTTATCTCATACCCACCGCCGAGGTGCCTCTCACCAATATGTACCGCGACGAAATACTCGATGCAAGCGTGCTGCCTATCAATTTTACGGGTTACACGGCCAGCTTCAGGCGAGAGGCTGGCGCGGCGGGCCGTGATATGCGTGGAGTGATCAGGGTACACCAGTTCAACAAGGTAGAGATGGTCAAGTTCGTCGCGCCCGAAACGAGCTACGATGAGCTGGAAAAACTCACTGCTGACGCAGAGGCCGTGCTACAACGCCTCAACATTCCCTACAGAGTGAGCGCACTCTGCACAGGCGACCTGGGGTTCAGCGCAGCCAAGACGTACGACGTGGAGGTATGGCTACCAGGTCAGAACACATACAGGGAGATATCGTCGTGCAGCAACTTTGAGGATTTCCAGGCGCGGCGTGCCAACATTCGCTATCGCCCAGGCGCGGACGAAAAGCCCCACTTTGTACATACCCTCAACGGGTCAGGGCTGGCGG
Source organism: Chloroflexota bacterium (assembly GCA_015478675.1). The sequence goes on from JADMIH010000123.1 coordinate 1,972, forward strand.
TAGGTCGCACCTGGGCAGCCGTGCTGGAGAACTACCAGCAAGAGGATGGCTCGGTAATAATCCCAGGCGCGCTTCGCCCCTATATGGGCGGTCTGGAGGTGATTCGCGCTGCCACAGAGCAATAAGCACAGTAAGCGTTCAGAGTTAGAGTGGACAATCGTCAAGGCGTGCCTGTGCGAGTGCACCGCCGTCCTCACCCCCCATGCCCTCCTCCCACACATGGGAGAACAACTGTATCCCTTGTGCACTCCCCATGAGTAAAGCCCCCTCTCCCACGAGGGGAGAGGGGGTTTGGGGGTGAGGGTGGGTGAGGGCGGGTGAGGGTATGCCTCGACAGCTACTCCTTGAAGATTGCTCCACCTCAACTCTGAACACTTACTAATCACACACCTGTTGCCCCCGCGCCGCTTTGTGCTATCCTGCTAATAATGAATACGCCGGTCGTCGTCTCCTCTACATCGGCGACTCAGCTTGACATATTACGCAGCCTGTATCGGTTCAAATTGGCCCCTGGCAAACGAATTATCCTTCGTCATCCTTCACTTCGTTCAGAATGACGAAGCCTATAGGCCACACTAAAAGCCGGCTTTATCGTGGTGGCCTTGAGAGATCGTCTGTCGTCTGCTACGTAAGGTGAGTACATTACGTTATCTCGGGTTTTGAGGGCAGAGATTAGGGAAGTTGTTCTCGTGCTGATATTGTGCCTACATCAACTCCCCAAGCGATGTGGCGATCCTCAATAGCAAAGCATCGTCTCCTTCTTCAAGGCCGAGATCGGCGGCTGCCCCGGCCACTATGCTAATCGGATCACAGGGATCGGAGGGGGGCTGTTCGGGTGGGCTATCGTCGGTTTGTGCGACTGCTATACTCTCGACAGGCAGGGCTTGTGGCTCTCCTGTTGGCGTTGCGATAGCCGGAGGTCGAAGGGATGGAGCCGCAGCGTCAAGGGATATTTCTTTCTCCCCACTGCCTCCTACCACATAGGAAAGAAACCGAAGGTAGCCAACAGCCTCTTCTTCGAGCGTGTGGTGCTCGGCCACGTAGCGCCGCGCTGCCCCAGACATGGCGGCGCGCACATCAGGGCGGCGGGCCAGCAAGAGCAAATATTCCAGCAACAACTCTTCCTCAATGTCGCTCACATCTATCTTGCCCGCCGCATCGTCCGGTAGCTCCTTGAACGAGCCTGTACGCGATACAAGCACAGGCACTCCGGCGCCCATGATCCGCAACAACGAAGCCGAGGTCTCGCCCGCTGTTGGGTAGCGCAGGTTTACGCACACATCCGAAGCTGCGAGATACAGGGCAAAGTCGTGGGGCGACACATACCCCGTATACCGCACGTGGTTCGACAAACCCAACATCTCTATCTGCTGTGTGGGGTCGTAGTTGGGCGAGCGGCTCCCCACCAGCAAGTAAAGCGAGTTGGGCGCCTCCATTAAGAGAGCCTTGAAAGCTCTCAAAGTAGCCGACACCCGCTTATAAGGGTTGAGATGGCCCACTGAGGTAGCCAGAAAAAGGCCAGGGTCGAGGCCAAGCCGCGCACGCGCCTCTGCCTTCGGAATGTACAGGGGGAGCGGCACACCCATCGGCACCATCGCCAACGGAACGTCAGCACGCACGCTTCGCACTAACCCGGCCATATACCTGCTGTGGACTATAACGCCTGTGGCCTTGTTTATAACTTCATCACTGAGTGGGTAGTTGAAGAGAGCCTCTGGAAATTGCCCCAGCATCACCCGGCGAGCGGCTTCCTTTCCTTCCGAGCCATGCTGCCGTTCCATTATCTCCATATACTCTTTGCGCCTGCCGCCATTGAGCGCTATCCAAACCCGCAAGTGGTGCAACACAAACTCATGCATCACTACTACGTTATGCACAGGCGGTACGCCCGGATAGCACATCAACTCGTTGTACATATATGCATGAGCGGGCGAGTTACCCATCTGGTAGACAGCCGCATCATATCGCCCGGCAACGCGTTTATAGTCCTTCCCAGGCAGCACCTCAAAACGGCCGGTTATCTCGCCATTAGAGGGCCTATAACCACGATCTATGAACAAATCTATATCTACACGGCGGCTACCAACCCTTGCCCCCGCAAGCGCAAGAAGTAGCTCCTCGCTGTAGTCTGATATGCCAGACTGCACAGGATTAAGAGGCGTAAAAAAGGCAATCTTCATAATTGTGGATCAGGGGATTCGGAAGCAGCTACTAATCGCTACTCAGCAGCGCATCCACCACGCGGTCCCAGCTAATGTCTTGCACTCGTCGGCGGCCCACACTGCCCAGACGAGCCGCTTCGCCCGCATCGGAGATCAAGCGTGTGATAGAGCGTGCGATCTCGGCAGGCTTCGCGGGCGTTACCAGTCCGGTCACACCATCCTCGACGAACTCCAACACACCGCCTGAGTCGTCAGTTGCAATCACAGGTCGTGCGGCTTGTAGCGCTTCCACCGCGCCGTAGCCGTAATCTTCGTCCATAGGCGAGAAGTAAACCGCTCTGGCGTTGGAGTAGAATTGAGAAGCCTCCGCCTCCGAAACAAAGCCCGAGAAACGCACTCTCTCGCCCAACCCCAATCGCGCCGCCTGCCGCTTTAGCGCCTCGGCATCGGGGCCGGAGCCTGCGACTACTGCCTTCACTCCGGGTGCGAGAGCCAACGCGTCTAACAACAGGTTGATACGCTTGGCTGCGTCCAACCTGTTGAGCGCGAAGATGTAATCGCCGTATGGCCCCGGCTCTAACTTTAGCCCTGGACGGATCGGTGGGTAAAGGGGCGTGCCTTCAAGGCCGTTATAGCGGCGCAAGCGATGCGCGACGTTCTGAGAGATGGTAAATATCTTGCGGCTTTCCCCCAGTGTTTTGCGGTCCATCCCGGTGACAATGCGGCGCACCCTGCTATCCTCAGGCGATCCTGTAAAATCGGACATCGGCGTGCCGAACCAATCATACACCTGCCGGAACTGGTGTACCAGCCAGGTCACTTTGTTGGGGTGCTTCACCACATAAGAAGGCCACTTTGTGCATATAGCCAGGTCTATACGCATGCCGTTCGCCTCGGTGATGTCAACTAGCCGCCAGGCAAGAGCGCCTGCGATAATCTGCGGGCGCGGATACCATTTGTAAGGTAATGCTATCAGGGCTACTTTGTGCCCTCGTTCAACCAGCGCATCACGCAACCCCTCAACCAGCACCTCATTCCCACCGTAAACAAACGGAACCTGAGTTGTGCAAATAGCGATGTTGAAAGGCTTGGACATAGTTCCGAATTAGTAATTACGAGTTATGGATTGACGCTAATTCAACAGGAAAACTGGTAGCTGACGTTCTCTATTTGATCACATGAACCTGGCGTATCGGTAATTCATAGTTCGTAATTCGTAATTATTGATCTCCCTCCAACCGCGCTACTCGCTCCTCCAACAGCTGCCATTCACGCGCCATCCGCTCCTGATAGGCGTACATTTCTACTATGGCGCGTGCGGAGGCCGAATTATAGCGGTTCTGCTGTTCGACTATGGGGTTGATATACCAGCGCAACAGGACCCTCACAATGCGCTTCGCATATGCTCCGAGGCGGCCCACCAGCCTCATGTCCCAGGTGATAGGCAGGTGAGCCGAGACAAACCAGGTGTCGTTCACAGTCTCTATGCTGTGCCGCAGCGCATCCAGCTCCAGGCCGTCAGGGCCATCTTCTGTGAAGCGGCTTCTACGCTCTCGAATCTGGGCGCGCAAATCGGCCAGTATCTCGGCCACATCAGGCGGGGTATCATCAGGTAAGCTCTGGCGGCTATCCATCGTGCCCCGCAGCTTCCAGTTCGTCAACGCGCGCGCGTAAAGCTTCTAGCTCGGCGGCGAGGGCAACAAGGGCGCTATTGTGGTTTGATGACAGCCCGGCAGTAAGGAGCGATTGCAAAGCTACACGCGGGTGCAGCTCTGCCAGCTGGCACGAAACCTCACGTAAGGTGCGCGCCACAGAAGCATTATAGTCTATCTGTTTGAGCAAGACCGGCCATAGATATACCCGGTTAACCAGAGTGCGTAATCGCCCACTGAAGTAAGGCCGCCGCTTCTGTGCTTTGCCGTGATGCTTCTCGTATACTTGCCAGCCGTCCAACACTTCGCCCAACTGCCCCTGTAGCTCCTGGCGGCTGCGCTGTCCAGAGGGTATATCACCTTCGCCTTCGCCTTCGCCTGCGCCTTTAGCCGATGGTGACTTGTTATCGAGCAAAGCGAAGGAAGCTGCGCGGTCCTCAGATGACATATCACCCGCAACGCGCTCAGATTCTCTCGGCAAGAAGTCGAGCATAACTTGCTCAGGAGAGTAATGCTTGACGACGAAGCGCAGCCTGTTGGCGTGATAATAGCCGTAGTATTGCCTGCCTTTATGGTCCAGCGTGACCGACTCTTTGTGGAGAGCCACCGCCTCAGGCTGGTATAACACCCTGAGGCCCTGGTCGCGGGCGCGCCAGCAGAGGTCTACATCTTCGTAATAAACTGGGAAGAAGGCCTCATCGAAGAAGCCGAGGCTCCGCCCAACCTCGCGTCGCATGGCAAGAGCAGCGCCCGTGACAAACGACACGTCCCGCGCTTTGTCATACTGGCCCGTGTCAATCTCCCCGCGCCCGATATGCTCTGTAGTCGCCAGAGGGTAGTTCACGATCCCCCCCGCGTGCTGTATCGTCTTGCCGTCGGGGTATAGCACCTTGGAGCCCACGATGCCTATCTCATCGTCTTGCATCAGCGTGCGCGCCACAGCAAGCATCCAGCCGGGAGCAAGAGTGACATCCGGGTTGATAGTGGCTACTATCTCGCCGCTCGCCATGTAGAGGCCCACGCTCACCCCGCCCGCGAAGCCTTTATTGTCGGCAAGCTCGACTATCTCCACTTCAGGGAAATGCGAGCGCACAAGCTCCACGCTGTGGTCGGTCGAGCCATTATCCACGACGATAATCTCTATCTCTGGATAATCGAGCCGCAGCAGCGACAGTAAACAGTCCTCAATGTACGCGGCGGTGTTATAACTCACCACAATCACAGAGGCGGTAGGGGCAGGGTGTCCGTCAATCATCATACAAGTTCCAATATTATACAGTGGTGGGTGGTCAGTGACCAGCGCAGGTTCAGGCAGAAGCTTCGATCCTCATTACAGCTGGAAGGGGAGGCCAAAACAAAGCAACAACTCTTCCTCAAAAAGAGTTGTTGCTTTGTTTTGGCGAAGAAAAGCCTTTCCCCACGTGAAGGCGCGGCTTAGCAAGTGCCTGGATAGCTATGGGCCAACTCTAACGGGAGAAATGCTACAACTGGGAAAGAAAGTGTTGCCCACAACCTTAGAGGTCTGCCCACGTGTCGCGTTATTGCCGGGCAAGAAGTAGGGCTTATTGCCAGGAGGCACACACTCCCCGGCAGGCAGTGAGCCGCAAGGGTAGCCTCCAAGCACATTGTGCGCGTATGCACTCTCTATGTACTGGTAGAATGTTGAGCCACTCCGCACGTCCTCGAAGGTGTTATCAGCTGGGTTAGCAAGCACCCAGACCAAGAGTGATACTGCTGTGTTCACTACTATCTTTGAGATCTGCCCTCTTGTAGCATTCGCATAAGGCCTGAAGTACGGCAGGTTCCCGGGGGCTACACAAGGCTCATCAGGCACAGCGTCACAGGAGTAGCCACTCATCACCCCGCGAGTGGTGAGCCTCTCTATGTAAGGGTAGAAAGTAGAGCCGGGGGGCACGTCCTGGTATAGCTGTGCTCCTGGGTCCTCCTGGAACGATGCAGAGTTAGCTACTATCTTTGCGAGCTGTCCTCGTGTGACGTTGTTCCCTGGCCGGAATGTGCCGTCATCGTAACCAGAGACGATGCCTTTACAGGCAAGACACTCTATGTATGGGTAGAAGGCCGAGCCCACCGGCACGTCTGTGAAGCTCACCATGCAGGTTGTGGCACTCGCGGTTGGCGTGCTGGTCATACTGGGGGTCGTATCGGGCGGCTGAGTGGGTGTTGTTGTTGAGGAAATAACCGTCGCAGTTGTTGTGCTCGATGAAGTGGGCGTGCCCGTCACGGATGGCTGCGAAGTTGGGCTGGGGCTGGGAGTTGCACAGGGTGCGCCGTTCCAGTGCAGGGCTAGCGGCACCTCAGGATAAGCATATGTGAGGCCCACAGCCCACACATCTGTGCTCGCCACGCCTGACACTCCCAGGAGGGCACCGCCGCCTTCAACAGGTGGCAACGCTACTATGCGCCACTGTGTGCCGTCCCAATGCTCAACCACAGGCTCGTAATCGAGGGTACTTCCCTGGAGCGAGTAACCTACAGCCCACACGTCGTCTGGCGCTATTGCCCCCATTCCTTCGAGAGTATTGCCTTTGTTGAGCATATTTGGACTGGGCACAACCTGCCAGGCGCTGCCATCCCAGTGCTCTATCAGTGTACGGGGAAGGCCCCCTGTAGTGAAGGCATAGCCTGCGGCCCACACGTCATTACTCGCCAGGGCTGTCACTCCATAGAATACATTGTCTGTCTGACCGGGGCTGGGGCTGGGTACAATGCTCCACTGCACACCATCCCAGTGCATAGTGAACGTCTCATTACGCGTGCCCGTAAAGTCTCCGCCTACCACCCAGATATCGTTAGATCCCAAGGCAACGCTGGCAAACAAGATAGTATCGATATTGATGTTGGGGACAGGCATTATGCTCCACTGCGTGCCGTCCCAGCGCTCAACCAGTATCTTGTTAATCGAGTTGCGGTCAAAGGACCCGAAAGCCCATACGTCATCAGAAGTAATAACTGCGACTGAATAAAGAGCGTTGATATCGCTAGGCTCGGTATTTGGACTGGGCACAACCTGCCAGGTGCTGCCATTCCAGTGCTCGGTCAATGTGCGGGTATTGCCGTAAGGTCCATACCGGCCCACTGCCCATACATCTGAGGAGCTAACAGCGGCAACACTGTAGAGGGTGCTATCGGTAAGCACCGGGCTGGGTACTATGCTCCACTGTGTACCGTCCCAGTGCTCGATCAGCGCCTGTGGGTGCCGGTAGTTGGTGTCGAGAAAGAAGTTGCCAACAGCCCAAACGTCGCTTGTGGAAAGTGTTGTGATACCGTGGAAGCTGTTGTCATTAGGTCCACTGCTTGGACAATAGACCTGCGTCCAGCCGTTGCCACACTCGGCTGTAGAGGGCTGGCGAAAGAGTGGTGTTGGCGCTGAGGGTGCTGAGGGTGCTGGTGATTGTATTGATGCTTCACCGGAAGTTGGCGTAGACAGCAGGTAAATGCTACCTGTCAGGAGCAAGAACAATAGTAGTATGGGACTTCTACTCAGGAGATGGCTGTAACGGCTATAAATAAACAGGCGGCGGTTGTCAAAGCTCAACCAAAGATGGGCGAGGGCTTTGTAGATCATGCTTTGCCTCCTATGAGAGAGTGGAGTGGAACCGTCTATATAGGATAGAGCACACAATGGCGGCTCCACATTGTGCCAGGTAGATCTACTGGATTACTGGAATGTGGCACACTATTAGCCTGAGATTACCTTTGTGTCAGGTAGTACTCATCTACTCTTTACATTACCGCGACCTGGTGCTTTTGTCAATATAAGCTCAGTCGGTAAATGATTAGATTTAGGGTAGAACAATCTTCAAGAGGTATCGTGCGCGGGTACGGTGCGCCCTCACCCCCTGCCCCTCTCCCATGAAGGGAGAAGGGGCTTTGTGCATGCTGAGTGCCAGGAGATGAGCTCTTCTCCCACACATGAGAGGGTTTGGGAGGTGAGGGCACAGGGGATATCCTTGTGACCCCTATTCTGAACAGTTACAGCAGGCGTTTGCTCTGATTATGGTTCATCTACTAATCCCTAATCTCTCGTCGCTACCTCCCTGTATATCTCGGCTATGCGGGCTATTTTGTTGTCCCAGGTGTGCTCGGCCAGCACTTTGCGGCGGCCTGCCTCGCCCATTGTGGCGGCGGACTGTGGGCGCTCTAGCAGTAATTGTATACGGTTAGCCAGCGCAGCCACATCGCCAAAGCTGACCAGGTAGCCGTCTATGCCGTCGCTGATTATCTCAGGCACACCCCCTGCGCGTGCGCCTATCACGGGCACGCCATTAAGCCACGCCTCAAGGTAAACTATACCGAAAGAATCGGTGCGCGACGGCATGCAAAACACCTGCCCCGCAGCCTGCAAGTCGCGCTTGTCCTCGTCCGAGATAAAGCCGAGCCAGCGGCACCTTGCCCGCACGTCGTCAGGCAGATCATCGTAATAGCTCTTGAACTTGTCGAGCATAGTGGAGCCTGCCATCAGAAAAGTAGCCTCGATGCCGCGTGCCCAGAGTCGCTGCATCGCCTCTATAGTGTGGGTGGTGCCTTTATCGTATGCCGCCGCGCCTATGTAGTAAACAATCGGCCCTTCCACACCGTACTTGCGCCTGAACCGCTCGCCGTTACCCCCCACCACATCGTAAGGGTTCACTCCCACGCCCACCCGCTCCATCTTGCGAGAAGATACCCCCAGGGCTTCCAGGAAATCGCGCTCAAGGCGGGTCTGCACTATCACGCGGCTGGCCCGCCGCTCCAGATCAAGCTGGTGCTGCATCGTATAGTACCTGCTGATGCTGCGGTCGCCCGGCTCCCCCAGGTGAGTAAAGGGTGTGATGATGTGCGGTATGCCCACACGTTCAGCATATCGAGCAGCAGGCACGATCATAGCCTCAAAAGGAATGTTCGTGGTGTGTACAAGGTCAAAGGCCCTCGCTGGGAGCAGATCGAAAGCCTTGCGCAAAGAAGGGAGCCGGGGTGTCAGGCGCGACATTCTGTATAGCAGAGCGATTGCATTGAAAGGGAGATCGCTCACTTCGGCCATGCCTCTACGCCAGGCGCGGTAATACACAGGGGGCAGAAGCAGATGCGCCACCGGAAAGCGGCGTATTACCACCCCGTTGTGCGTGCCCCCAGGAGAAGATAGATGCCGCGCCTTCTTCGACCAGAAATAGTCCAGGTCCCAGGCGTCAGTGGTCCACACCTCCACCCGGTGCCCCGCACGCGCCAGCCGCTCGGAAAGCTCCTGAAAGTAAAGCTCCGAGCCGCCAACGTAAGGGTAGTAACGCTGTATTACGTGAAGTATTCGCAATGTGTCATTTAGATTAGGAATCAGGGATGGAGAAGAGTCTAGCAGTTAATCTCTGAGAGCGATCAAGGCAACGCTATATTGTCCCACAATCGCATCCTATTGCCAACTAACTCAGCGCAGGTAACTGTTCAGAGTAAGCCATGACCCTGCGGGCCACCATTACGAATG
>JADMIH010000124.1 GCA_015478675.1 Chloroflexota bacterium
AAGGGTTCAGAGTTGGGGTGTAGCAATCTGCAAGGAGTAGCTGTGGAGGCGTACCGTTACGCACCCTCACCACGCACCCTCACCCCCAAACCCCCTCTCCCTTCATGGGAGAGGGGGCTTTGCGCATTGTGAGGGCACAGGGAGGGCCGGTGAGGGCACACTCGCACAGTTACGCCCTGATGATTGTCCACCTCAACTCCGAACATTTACCCCCAACCGCCCTAAACCCTCACCACCAGCTCCACACAAAAATAACCCCTCCATTTAACCCAAATTACCCTTGTACGCCCAATGCCATCTATGGTAAGATAAGCCCACACAGGCGAGCAGCACACAGCCCAGAACTCTGCTTGCTTCACATACAAACTCCCATATCACTCACCAGCCGCTCAACTGTAGATAGCTCTTCTCCCGTAGACCACCGAATGGAGTTCCACAACAGCATGCAAAGCTCTAACACTGTAAACCCACCAAAAGCCCATGCTACGCACGCGGTGCCGCCCACTCAAGAAAAACGCTCCACGCGGCGGTCGCCTTTCACCATCGGCTTGCTGCTCCTGGCGGGCATGCTGGTGCTGATCATCGCCCTCTTATTCGGCTACCGAGCTACCTCCGCGGGCCGCGTCTTCCGTGGCGTGCAAGTCTTGGACAAAGACCTCGGAGGGCTGAGTCGAGCGGAGGCCGTTGCCGCCCTTACTCAGGCTTCGTCCGGCTACCCCTCAGGCAACCTTACCATCTCTAATGCTTCCCAAAGCTGGACCTTCTCCCCAGCTGATTTAGGCGTGGTCGTAGACACCGGCAAAACAGTAGACGCCGCAATGGCTCTGGGGCGCTCCGGCAACTTCCTCAGCGATCTGGGCTCCCAGCTTGGCACATTCCTCGGCAGCGCGCAAGTCACCCCTGCTCTCAAACCCAACACCGCCTTGATCGACAAAGCAGTGGCGCAAATAGCCGCCGCCGTTGACAAGCCCGCCATTGATAGCAAACTGGAGCAAGGCCCCGACGGCACAGTCCGTATCACCCCCTCCTCACACGGCACCGTGATTGACACCAACGCCATGCGTGCTGCTATCTCCAGTGCTGTTGCCTCCGTCCCCTTCGCTCCGGTGAAGCTAACTCTTGCCGACGCTCCTCCCAAAGTCACAGAGGCCCAGCTGCAAGGCTCCATGTCCCAGGCCATGGCTCTCACCGAGCAGCCACTACTCCTCAACTCCGGCAAGCACACCTGGACTATACAACCCTCCGACCTGCGTAACATGCTCGCATTGTCCAACACAGCCAACAATTGGACCGCAGCCCTCGATCAAGACAAACTGACAGCCTACCTCAAGCCTGTGGCCGATACCTTAAGAGTTGAACCAACAGACGCCTCCGTTACAATAGGCAAAGGCGACGTAACCCTCCAGCCCGACAAATCAGGCTCCGATCTCGATATGCAAGCAGCAGTGGCTGCTATCCAGGCCGCCGCCACAAAGCAGGATGCCCAGGCCCGCACAGTAGAGATGCCCATCAAAGAAGTCCCCGCCCAAATACGCACCGCCCAGCTCCAGGCCCTGTACGATAAGGCAAACTCCCTCGTCACACAGGGCATCAGGATGCGCTTCGGCAGCGATGGCTACATCATGCGCGGCACAGCGGTGACGGGCTTCCTCGACGTGGCCCAGGCCCAGGGCGGCCCCGGACCACAGAAGCTGGTCATAGACAAAGACGTCCTCTCTAATCGCATAAGCGGCATAGCCTACAATATCAATCGCCGCCCCTCAGATGCACGCTTCCGCATGGTAAACGGCGCTCCTACCAAAGTGGCTGAAGCCAAAGAAGGCTACAAAGTAAATGTGGAAAACTCCCTCCAAAGCGCCCTCAACTCTATTGATGCCTATACAGGCGGCGACCGCCTGCAAGTAGACCTCGATGTCGCCGTTACTCAGCCCGGCATTAAAGATGCCGACCTCACTAACATCAACACCCCCGACCTCCTCAGCACAGGGCAGACTAGCTACGCTGGCTCCTCGCCCGAACGCGCCTGGAACGTCGGCCTCGGCACCAGAAACATAGACGGCGCACTCGTCCCACCAGGTGGCGTATTCTCCACAGTAGACACAATAGGCGACTTGACGCTCGAAGCAGGCTTCAGAATGGGCTATGGCATCGTAGGCACCGGCAGCAGCCTCACCACCGTCCCCTCCGTGGCCGGCGGTATTTGCCAGGTCTCAACCACCCTCTTCCACTCCGTCTTCTGGGCCGGCCTCCCAATGGTAGAGCGAAACTGGCATTCATACTGGATCAGCCTCTACGGCGTAGCCCCAAGCGGCCTGCAAGGCCTCGACGCTACTATCTCCCCACCTGATCTCGACTTCCGCTTCAAAAACACTACAGGCAACTGGCTCTTGATAAAAGCTACCGCCGACGGCAAGAACGTCACATTCCAGCTTTACGGCGTCAATCCCAACTGGAAGGTGAGCGTCAGCGGCCCCGTCATCACCAACCGCGTAAAGACAGACCCCACAATGATCACTGAGTACAATGACCAGTTGCCTGCCGGCAAAACAGTACTGGTCGAGCACGCCCAGGACGGCTTCACCGCCACCATCAAGCGCGTAGTCACCGACGCATCAGGCAAGATAGTAGACGACTGGACCGCCCGCAGCACTTACCAGCCCGCCCACAACCGCACCCTGGTAGGCACAGGCAAATAACTTTCACTTGCAGCTAGGTAAGCAGCAAAGAGCACCTGAGTGACAATCAGGTGCCCTTTGCTGCTTACCTAGCTGTACTTAGCTCGACCAATATATGATTAGGCGTTACTACTGGTGCGCGTGAGGTGTCTGCTTCTATCTAGTGCAGGATCAGGACACCTGTTAGGGAAAGAGGGAGTGCAGGGGCGCTCCCCTGGCTCTTCCCATAAGAAAGCCCCCTCTCCCCTTGTGGGAGAGGGGGTTTGGGGGTGAGGGCAGGTGAGGGTAGGTGAGCGCTACCCCAGGAAGATTGCTCCACCCCTACCCTGAACATTTACCCTCTTCTACAGAATTGACACCCCGCCACCTATGGAGTATCATAAAGTGGTACACCATTTTTAGTGTGCCCACTTAGACCCTCCAATCAGGTATGGCATCATGAACGCGGCTGACCTCGGCGTGGGCGGTAGAGGGAATGCTGCCCACGATCATGAACCAATCCCTCAACCCGCCAGCGCCCTCTCCGATGGCGCTGATGGCACGCGTCCTCCTCTCCATGTAATAGAAGGCCAGCAGCCGCGCACACAACACCCCTCGTCAGGCGCTCAATACACTCTGGACCACCTGATGAAAGCAGTCCATGCATATAACCCTAAGGCCGATCTTGAGCTCTTGAAAAAAGCATACCACTTTGCTGAAGAGGCTCATCAGGAGCAAAATAGGGGCACCGGCGAGCCGTATATCACCCACCCCCTGACGGTGGCCGGCATCCTGGCCGATATGCGCCTCGACAACGAAACGTTAGAGGCAGCCCTCCTCCACGATGTGATCGAAGATACCCCTGTCACCTACGAGGATATAAATAGTCTCTTTGGGCCTACTGTGGCCCACCTGGTGGAGGGGGTCACCAAGCTCGGCTCTATACCCAGGCTGCGCTCTTTAGATGCGGCGGGCGAAAAGAGCCAGCGCGACGCCCAACACCAGGTGCAGGCCGAAAATCTGCGCAAGATGTTCCTCGCCATGTTTGACGACCCCCGCGTCGTCCTGATCAAATTGGCTGACCGCCTGCACAACATGCGCACCTTGCAAGGCGTGCCCGCCGCCAAGCAGCAGCGCATCGCTACGCAGACCCTTGAGATATACGCCCCTCTCGCTAACCGCCTCGGCATGTGGCAGATGAAGGGCGAGCTTGAAGACCTCTCCTTCTCGTACCTCGACCCGGCGAAGTACGCCGAGCTTGCCACTATACTCAAAGAAACCAAGAGCGCGCGCGACCGCTACCTCAAGCGTGTGATCGCTACGCTGGAAAAAAGCCTGGCCGACGCAGGAATAGACGCCACAATAAAGGGCCGCGTAAAGCATATCTACTCGCTCTGGCAGAAGATGCAGAGTAAGCACCGACCCGTCGAGCATATATACGACGTGCTGGCTGTGCGGGTGATCGTAGACACCAAAGAGGAGTGCTACGCCGCCCTCGGCATTATTCACTCGCTATGGCCCTCTATACCTAGCGAGTTTGACGACTACATATCGCGCCCCAAAGAGTCGATGTACCAATCGCTCCATACAGCTGTGTGGGCGGTAGACAACAAGCCGCTCGAAATACAGATACGCACCCACGAGATGCACGAGATGGCCGAATACGGCATCGCGGCGCACTGGCGCTACAAAGAGCAGCGCGGGGGTAGGCGCGACCTGCGCTATGAGCAGAAAATAGCCTGGCTGCGCCGCCTGATGTCGTGGCGTGACGACGTAGAGAACGCGCAAGACTTCGTAGAGTCGCTCAAGAGCGACGTCTTCCAGGAACACATTTATGTCTTTACACCCCAGGGTGATATTGTAGAGCTGCCAAAAGGGGCTACACCCATCGACTTTGCGTACCGCATCCACACCGACCTGGGAAGCCAGTGTGGTGGGGCCAAAGTCAACGACAAGATTGTGCAGCTCGATACACCTCTGGCCAACGGGGCGGTGGTCAAGATCATCAAAGATAAAAACCGCATCGGCCCCTCGCGTGATTGGCTACAATCCGACAGGTTTATCAAGACGGCCACTGCCCGCCAAAAGGTTCGGCAATACTTCCGACGGCAGAGGCGCGAGGAAAAGATCGCTCAGGGGCGCTCTATGCTTGATGCTACCCTCAAGAACCTCGGCCTCAACCATGTCTCGCACACCGATGTGCTGGCGTACTTTCCGCGCTATCACAGCATGGACGATTTCCTGGAGGCTATCGGCAACACCGACATCAGCACCCAGAACCTCACATCCAAGCTAGGTGAGCACCGTCAGAATGAGCTTCTCATGCCGGAGACAGAGGCTCCTGCCCTTACTATACCCACCAGCACCCCCACTATGCAGGTAAGCGATCTGAATGGTATACTTACACAACTTGGGCGTTGTTGCAAGCCGATGCCCGGTGACGAAATTATCGGCTATATCACCAAAGGGCGAGGCATAACAGTGCATAGAGCCGACTGCACGAATCTCGGCTCCGTGCAAGACCTCGACCGCCTGATGCGCGTCTCGTGGGGCGGCAGCAAAGGCGCACGCTTCCCCGCGGGTGTACGCGTCAAGGCGCTGGACAGGGTTGGCTTGCTACGTGATGTAACCACAATGCTCGCCGACGAGAAGGTAAACCTCATAAGCATACACACGCAGAAAACCCCCGGCATGGCGACTACCATACTTATAATGACCCTGGAGGTCACAGGCGTTGAGCAGATGTTCCAGGTAATGGACCGGCTGGCCTCTGTGCGCGGTGTATACGAAGTGCAGAGAGATACGGGCGGAGCGGTAGAAGAGTAATCTTTAAGGAGAGCGTATGACACCACCAAGAGATGCCTTTCAACTAGGCCCAATAACGGTGCGTTGGTATGGCATTATGATCATGCTGGGCGTGGTCCTGGCATCTTACTTTGCCTATCGTGACGCAAAGCGGCGCGGAGAAGACCCTGAGCACGTTTGGCAGATGTTCCCCTGGGTGCTCGTGGCGGGCATCATCGGGGCCAGGCTAGGCTGGGTTATCGCTGACCTCTCCTATATCCACAACCCCTATGACGTAATCGCCATCTGGACGGGGGGCCTCAGCATTCAGGGCGCGGTCATCTTCGGCGCATTGGCCGTCATCCTCTATTGCAAGCGCAGCCATATCTCCTTCTTCAAGTGGGCTGATATAATTGTCCCAGGTCTCGCTCTTGCCCAGGCGGTAGGGCGCTGGGGCAATTACTTTAACCAGGAGGCCTTCGGCAGTAAGACCACCCTCCCATGGGGTATACCTATCAGCCCTGAGAGGCAGCAGCAAGTCGCCGGCCTCACACCTGACCCCACAGCCCGCTTCCACCCCACATTTGCCTACGAGATGATCTGGGACCTTATCAACTTTGGCATACTCGTATGGCTCGGCAGGCAGAAACGCCTCAAGCTCCTGGAAGGCGACCTGCTGTGGGTCTACTTGATCTTCTACTCTATTGGACGCTTTGTAATCGAAGCAATACGCATTGACAGCGCCACTGTGGGTGATGTCAAGACCCCGCAGCTTGTGGCAGTACTTACTGTAATTCTCGCCTGGTCGATGCTCATATATCGCCACCGCCCCGGCAGCAAAGCACGTCCAGCCGACACCGAGACTCCGGTTGGTGCGCATGTCCGCAGGCGCGCCACACAGCCTATGCAGCAGACGCAGCCCTCACAGGGGCGCGTGCGCAAAATCCAGTCGTTCACAGTGCAACCAACCGCCGATACCAATCAGGTGGAAGCGCACACCCAGGAGATAGGCACCCCCGAACCGTCGCAAGGGGCCGGCTGATTAAGAGCGTAATCTGAAGCGCGAAGGTTCTGAGCGGACTGCCAGCTCCTCGCGGCATTCCTTCGCGCCTTGCTTTACCTGGATTGAGGGTAGTTTGTGGAAGTTGCAGGCGCATCTAGCAATACGCAGAACAACGCCGAAGTACCTGTAATGTCAGCCCGCGCAGCACCTCTTTCGCCGCCGGAACCGCCCGATACAGGGATAGATGACCTTTCGGAGCAGGCGGCGGGGATAAGCCCTGTAGCGTTGCCTTCCGTCAAACCCTGGATGCCCGCAGACGGAGCCGCGCAAGACACACTCCTATCTGCTTTGCCCCTTGTGGTGCCCTCTGCTGACCTGGCGCGTACGCATGTGGGTGTGCAGTGGATAGCCCTCTCTTTTACAGTCACCTTCCTCGTCTACGTCAGCTTTATACCCCAGTTCCTGCGCTACAGCAGCCCTCCTACCGGCGATCAGCCTTTCTACCTCATGGAGACGATAAGCATCGTCCAGGACCGTGACATCAACGTAGCCAACAACTATGCGGCATCAGACTTCGACAAGTTCTACAAGCTTGCCCCGCACCCCAGCGACTTTGTCGGCATAGCTGCGCCTTATCCTCTACCCGCACAAATAGCTGCCACCCCTGGCCGCCCACCCGCCGAGCAATACTCTAACCACCTCCCCGGCTTGCCTTTGTTACTGGTGCCTGCATGGGTCATTGGCGGGTGGTTCTCCCTCTGGTGGCCTGCCACCATCGTCTTCATGTGCATAATCGGGGCGTTAGTGGCGGTAAATATCTTCTTGCTGGGGCACGAGATGACAGGGCGCAAATGGATTGCCTGGGCAGTGTGGTTGCCTATGGTCTTCTCCAACCCGCTGATGACCTATTCCTATATGATATTCACGGAGCTTACTGTGGGGCTGCTCCTGATCTATGCTCTGCGCCGTCTCGCCCTCGGCTGGGGGGCGAACAACCCGTTGCGCTTGTGGCTCGTAGGCGCATGCATAGGCTATATCCCCTGGGTGGCGTGGCGCTGTTTGCCTATCGCGGTGGGGCTGTGCCTCTACGCCGTTGTACAGTGGTGGCGATACTACCGCCTCACCAGAGGAGAGAAGGCCGAAGGAACCAGGATTGTAGAAGGCCAGAAGCGCAACACCGCTGCTATCCCCTGGTTGGCGTGGGCGTTTACGCCCATCATCATATCTGCCCTTCTGCTCCTGGAATACAACCTATCTCTTTTTAACAGCGTTATGCCATCTCTCACCGTGCCTGAGCTGGGCCAGCAGAACCCTTTCCACTGGCCCTGGCTTGGCTTCGATGCATTTACCACCTTCCTGACCAACATATACGGTATTCTCTTCGATCAGCAAATGGGTCTGCTGATCTATGCGCCTATCTACCTGCTCGCCGTCGTCGGTATTATAGCCATGTTTCGGACAAGGCGTGCCTCGGATAAGCGGCTGCTACTTGCCATGCTTGTAGCTGTACTTCCTTACGCGGGCCTGATCGCTGCCTTCGAGTTTTGGCATGGCATCTGGAGCCCTCCAGCCCGTTATATGACAACCCTCGTCCCACTCCTCGCAGCGCCACTCGCAATGTCGCTCTACGCCTGTAGAAACTTTATTTACAAGATAATCTATGCTCTACTGGCCCTGGTCGGCTTCGGCCTCATGGCTATTATGCTTCGTGACGCACGCCACATGTGGCCGACCAGCCCCGTCTTCGCCTGGCTTGCCCAGGACCCTGCATCCCCGGTGCGTATTGACCTGCGCCAGCTGTTACCGGCAATCTTCCATATGGATATGTTACGACTCCCTTCCAGCACGGCAGTCGTAACAATCGCATCCCTTTCCATCATTCTATTCTCTTATCTACTTATGACACGTCAGGGGGCAATGCGAAATGTAGATAAGTCGTCCTTTGCTTTGCACAGCGTTATCTGGGTGGTAGCCCTGGGGGCTATTGGCTCCAGCTGGTTCGTCGTCAATTACCAGAACCTGAAGCACAAGACGACGCTTGTGGAGGAGCGCCGCTGGTGGTTGCCGATTGCTTCCAAAGGGCCAGATGACAGGTCCAGCATTGCTTATCTCGACAACAATATATATGTCGCCGGATACAACAGCCAAAGTGTAGGCGTGCTCGACCTGGGCAATGGCGGCTACAAATCGCTGAGCGCGGTATCGCTACAAGGCGCAACACTGCCATATGCTCAGCCCGGGGCTATTGCGGTTGGCCCCGATAATCTCCTCTACCTGCTGAACAATGGTGCCGACGCGCAGGCCATGTATGTTATGCAGCCGGGCGGCAAAGTTGTGCGCCAGGAGGCTCTCAACGGTAAAAGCCCTATTGCTGTTGGGCTTGCCTTTGGCCCAGATGGGAAGATATATATAGGGGATATGCTGGGTGGCCGTATCATAAAATATCCGCTCACAGGGGGCGCCGCTATGGCAAGCTGGCAAAACACAACAGGTTCCTTCAATAACCCGGCGGGCCTGGCTGTTGATACAGATGGCGCTATATACGCTGCCGAAAGCTCCAACAAGCAGGTGCTACGCCTCAACACTAACGGCCAAATTACGGCCAAATACCCCTTTACCTGCACGCCCTGGCAGATGGCTGTGCGCGGCGATTGGGTAGATGTGCTCTGCAAAGATGGCCCGGTGCCGCTAATGTCGATCAATAAAAAGGATGGCAGCACCCAGGCTTCAAAGATTACGAGCAACACCATGTGGCCCGTAGCCCCCACAGGCATGACCTACGGCCTGGATAACACTCTCTATATACTCGATGGCAAGACGATCATAGCCTACAAGGTAGAACACTGATCTCAAAGAGCATCTGTATCTGCCTTTCCGCCCAACACTGTACCATAGCAAGACCCCAACCCCAAGCCCCCTCTCCCTTCATGGGAGAAGAGCTGTATCCCTGTACACTCCCCATGAGTAAAGCCCCCTCTCCCACAAGGGGAGAGGGGGCTTGGGGTGAGGGCGGGTGAGGGGTGGCGGCGCACAGTTACCTCTTGAGCCTGGTTCTACTCTAACCCTGAACAGTTACTGCGCGCCTGGTACTTGACGCGTGCTCCGGCGATGCTATAATCGTCCGGGATACAGGCTTGTTGCGGCGCGCTGCTAGTGGAGTGACTATTCTATTCCTGGGCATGCGAAGGGGGCAAATATGAGGTTGGAGCTTGGCTGAAAGGCGCTTAGAGAGTACGGGACAGATAATTCGCCTGTACGCAGACGTTGCCACTGTGCAGATGGGTGACGGTGATGTACATGTACAAGCAACAATCAGGGGCAAGCTCTTCACCGAGGAGCCGCCCGCGGTGGGTGATTGGGTGAGCATCGAGGAGCGGAGCGGCGGGCAGGTAATTAGCGGCGTACTGCCACGCAAGAGTGTGCTGGCGCGCCGCGCCGCCGGTTCCGCTTCCCGCAGGCAAATCTTGATCGCTAATGTTGATCAGGTGATGGTAGTTTTCGCCGCCGCGAGCCCCGAACCTAATCTGGCGACGCTGGACCGCTTTCTCGTAGTGGTCGAAGCCAACGACCTGCAAGGCCAAATCATCATCAATAAGGTTGACCTTGTGGAGCGCCGTGAGGTCGAGGAGCTATTTGAGCCATATAAAAAGGCAGGCTATGTGGTGCATTACACCAGTGTACGCACCGGGGAAGGCCTGGGTGAGTTGCGGCGCGACCTGGAAGGCAAGGAGTCTGTTTTTGTGGGGCCATCGGGCGTCGGCAAGTCCAGCCTGCTCAACTCTCTCTACCCGGGCCTCGATCTGAAGGTGGGCCTGGTGAGCGCGGCATACGGCAAGGGGAGGCATACTACGGTAGGGGGTTTCCTGATCAAGCTCCCTGGTGACGCATCGGTGGCCGACACTGCCGGTCTGCGAGAGGTAGGGTTGTGGATGGTGCCACCCGATGAGCTGCCCCATTGCTTTTTGGAGTTCCGCCCCTACCTCGGTGAATGCCGCTTCTCAGATTGTGCCCACCTGGCCGAGCCGGGTTGCGCTGTGCGTGCTGCCCTGGAGCGCGGCGATATATACCCATCGCGCTATGACAGCTATGTGAAGCTCCGAGAAGAGGCCACCGCGACGTGGCCCCGCTGGTAGAGGAATGGAATGAGTAGCCTTAGCGCGCTCATTGCTTGCCGCAGTAGGGGCAGGCAGCCCAGCGTACGCTTACCGGGCGGCCACAGTTCTCGCACTCGTCGCGCAATTTAGTGCGGCAGTGAGGGCAGTAAAGGAAGTCCTGGCTGACCCTTCTTTTGCAGGAAGGGCAGATTTCGGTATCTTCGATGTCTTGCAGCAGGTACTCTTCTTCCAGGGCGCGCTCGTATGCCTCCGAGAGGGTTTCTTTGGGGCGCAGCACCATGTACAGTAGGATGCCTGCAAAGGGTATGAGAATCACGAGGCCGAGGCCCAGGGCAATAGAGAAGATGTCGCGGGTGCGTGCAGTCACGTCACGAAAAGTCCAGACAATGGATGCGAAATAGAGAGCTGCCAGGTAAGCGCCCGCGCAAGCCAGGATAAATTGCAAATAAAGAGCTACCTGATTCAGGATGTCCGTCATTATTAGTCCTCAGTATGGAATAGGCGCACGAAGATAATCTGGCGCATCTCCCGGTTTATATCACACAGAAGCGGCCATTGCCATGCTATACATGCTATAGCCGCTTACAGCTTTCTATTATACACACATGTGCGCAAGTTGTGCGAGGAGTGAGTGTGTAAAGGGTGCATTTCAGTTGGGGGGCGAGTTGTAGGCGAGTTGCCAGCACTGCTCGAAA
>JADMIH010000345.1 GCA_015478675.1 Chloroflexota bacterium
CCGGTTGGCTGTATCAGAAGGCAGTTGCGGCGATCCTCAACATAAGGGATCACGCGAGCCTTGGACGGGGACATCGGATCAGACTGGTCGGCTTCCTCAAGAGCTTCGTTGCGTGCCCAGTAACCCCTCTCCAAATCCAACTGGAAACCATACTGCCCCCGGTCACGCCGGCGCGCCCACCCCAGGTTGATGCGCCAGATGGTAGCTGTATGGCCATAGGTGAGAAGCGCTAGCGGATTGCTGCCGCTGCTGCTGCCACTCCCGCTCCTGTTATTGATGGTTTCAACGTCCGTACCAGGCTGGGACTCGACCGAAGCCGTTTGCATGGACGGCTGCCCCTCGTGCTCTCCAAAGCGAACGCCTGAGATGATTTCGTACCCCATGCGCTGGCGCTCTTCCTCGTCGGAGCTAATCTTGTCGCGCCGCTTTGTCGATACGTTCTGGAGGCGGAACAGCTTACGCAATGGGTCGCCCAACGGTGCATGACAGTTCTCGCATAGATCCTGTCCAACGCCGTCGGTGATAGGATGCAGGTAGCCGCATCGCTCGCAGCGCTTGGCCTCCAGCATGGCCACATTGTTCTGCTCGATGGCCCCGTCCTCGCTGCTGTCACCCACAGGCAAGATCACTTTGTTAATCAGGTAGCGCGATCCCTCGTGGTAGATGATGGCTCTTGGCCCAAACTCGGAGACAGCGAGGAATCGTGGGCGTGAAAGGAACTCGTCACGCTGCTTGACCCGGCGCGCCGGGATGAATGCGGATATAGGCAGGCGAGGGAAGCTGTATCCTGGTAGGAATCCCTCTGAAGCGAAATATCTGTATGAGTAGAAGTCGGACTGCACCACGTTATCGACTTCGGTAAGGAGATCGATCTGCGATTCCGCTTCGCGGCGCAACCTCTTCGCCTGGTTCTTGTCGTCCGAGCTGCGCGAGGCGTCAAGTACGATCCGCTGCTGCATCTGAGATTGCTTGAGTGCAGCACGGTAGAGGCTACGCCATCGCTCAATGGTCTGGTCGAACTGGCGGGCTACCTGAGCAAGGACCTTGTCGAGCCAGCCTTCGCTGTACCACTCAGCCGAGAGGATATCTTCGCCCAGGGAGGCGAGAACCCGTTCGGCACGAGCACGTGCCTGGCGGCGGAACTGCTCGTTGTTGATCGTATCCTGGACTTCCGGCTGCAGTTCCAGGGTCGGTTGGTCTCCGGAGATGTCGAGGATATCCTTGAGCGACTTGCCAAGGCTCTGCCGGCTCTCCGCAAGCCAGATTGCGTGTATATGTGAGCGCACAAGGTCCTCGTTGGCGAGGTCCAGCCGCGGAGGGGTCACAGCCCCGGCCACCATCTGCTCAGGGCGCTTGAAGAAATACTGGTCGTGAGGGCTGCCTGTAGTGCAGTATGAGAAGACGAGGGCCGGTTGGCCGCTTCTGCCGGCGCGCCCAGAGCGCTGCGCGTAGTTGGCTGGCGTTGGTGGGACGTTTCGCATGTTGACCATGTTTAGCTCTGAGATATCCACTCCCAACTCCATGGTAGGCGAGCAATATAGCACCGGTAGCTTGCCTTCACGAAACTCCTCTTCCCTCTCTTCGCGCAGCTCGTAGGGCACCTGGGCCGTGTGCTCGCGCGCTCGAAACCCCTGCAATTCATCGGCTGCTTGCTTGTAGAAGTCAACGAAGAACTGGTTAGTTCGGCCTCCTCGCAGGTTGTTGCTTGTTCCGACACTGCGACCTGACACATTTGCGGCACTCGGCACTCGGAT
>JADMIH010000125.1 GCA_015478675.1 Chloroflexota bacterium
CCCAAATATCATTGACCGACACTACTGACACCGACCCGAAGATATTGTCGCCCGACCCGTTGTTGGGACTGGTGATTACACGCCATGCCACTCCGCACGTGGGTGAGGCCGTGGGCGTGGATGTAGATGTGCCGGTTGCTGTACTGGTAGGTGGGGTGCCTGTGACGGTAGTAGTAGCAGTACCGCCAGTAGCGCAGCCAGGACCTGACACATCGCCTATCACGCCGAGAGTGTAAGTGCCGGTCTCACCTGCGCTCCACGCCTCAACTTCGACTACGAAGACTGCGTTTGCGGGTACGGTGAAGGAGTATGAGGTAGCGGGTGCGCTTCCACCTGAGTCGGCAATGTAGTTGACACAGGGGTCAGCAGGATCAAAGCTGCCCAGGTACGCTGCGCTAAACATGCCGGCGGGTAGTGTATTCGGCAGTGACACAGTGATGCACTGGTCGCTGCTGCTGTTGTTGGTGAAAGAGTAGGTATCGTAGTTAGGCGTAGCCGAGAAGGTACCGGGGCATGTATTCGTGGTCCCACAGGCCGCAGGATCTGGCAGCCCGTTTAGGCTAGATTTTGGTGCGAAACTCCTGACTTGCAGGTGAGCCGCCATATATTTGGTAGCATTCATGACTAGTTCCGGTATATCTAGTGGCCGGTAAGTTCGGCCAGAGGGTTTCGCACCAAAATCTAGGCTAGTCGAGTGGGTAGGGTCCGAGGTGGTAATAGCTCCGTCAATGCTACAGTCAGAAGGTACATTAGGAGCTTTATTGCTATTGCTCTGTGGAAGGGCAATCCCTCTGCTGCGGTTGGTGCCTTGCTGCTGGATAGGGGGAGTAGTGGCTACGGTTACAGCTACACCCCTAGAGGTCGTACCTGCTGGCAAACCCGCCAGTGCCACGCTCGCTGTCAGTCCCAGGCTGGCCAGGAGCACCAGCAGCGCGATAGCCAGATAGCGATAGCGCCAGTGCTGCTGCTGTTGTCCCTGCCCATCTTGTTGGTCTATTACATGCGTCATTTGCTCATCCTTCCTTTCTTGTCTTTCCCTTGCTGCGAAGATGTGTGAAGCGTTCGCTTAAGGATTGGCTTCCACAAGGGTCGGTCTGCCTTACTAATGGTCAGACTGACCCTTGTGGGGCTGCGGCACTCCAACGTACTTAGACATTAGCAGAATATGGAAACCTATGGAAGATTTTCTTGGTATAATCGATGGTACAATCGGTGTCACAAAACCGGAAACCGGCTAGCTGGGCAGGCCCTCTGCACAGGATGCAAGAACAGGTGCCGGGGCAAGGTTCATATAGCCTCAGATGTGTGTCTTAGTGTTAGCAGTTGGGCTGGTTTTGTCGTCTTCAGAGAAAAGGGGCCGTGATGAGCAACGCTGTATCATTTACTGAATGGCTAAGACAGGGTCGAGAAGAGCATAACCTGACCCGACAGGAGCTGGCGCAGTGTGTCTCATGTTCTCTGGAGATGGTTCGGAAGATCGAGACGGGCACCCGCCGCCCCTCCAAGCAGATCGCCGAGCGATTAGCAGGGTGCCTTGGCGTACCTCAAGAGGAATATCCGGCGTTCGTTGAATTCGCCAGAGCAGAGCTGACCGCCAACCAACTGGCGCAGCTCGGCCAGACGAGCGACAATACGCATGCCCCGTGGCGCACCTTGCGTAGGTTGCAGCGCCCGAACAATCTGCCCGCTCAGCCCAATGAGTTTATCGGGCGCAAGGGGGAAGTAGAGACAGCATGCCGTCTGCTACTCTGCCCCCATGTGCGCCTGCTCACCCTTACCGGCCCTCCCGGCATAGGGAAAACGCGCCTCGCTCTACGGGTGGCCTCAGCCTTGGTTGATGACCCTGCGGCTTCTTGGGCTTCGCCTACTACAGGCTCAGGTCAAGCGTTCACGGATGGCGTCTTCTTTGTGCCTTTGGCCCCTGTCACCGATTCGCGCCTGGTTATCTCTGCAATCGCCAAGGCGCTGCATGTGCGCGAAGCCACCGGGCGGTCCTTGCTTGAGAGCCTGCAAAGCCGCTTGCGAGATGAACGGATTCTGTTGGTGCTTGACAACTTCGAGCATGTGGTGGAAGCAGGTCCATTGCTGTCTCGATTGTTAGAGGTCGCTCCCCAACTCAAGTTCATCTGCACCAGCCGAGTAGCCCTACATTTATATGGAGAGCACGACTTCCAGGTGCCTCCGCTCGCCTTGCCCAGCACAGAGCACGACGGGCGGCTATCCTTACTGCCTGTGGAGTGTCTGGCCGAGTACGAAGGGCTGCGGCTGTTCGTAGATAGGGCGCAGGCTGCTAACTCAAACTTTGTCTTCACCGATGAGAACGCCTCTGCCGTGGCTGAGATTTGCCGGCGGCTGGACGGGTTACCCCTGGCAATTGAGCTAGCCGCAGCCCGTATCAAGCTCCTCACGCCTCAGGCTATACTGGCGCGGTTGAAGTCAAAGTTGAGCGCCAGGTTGGACCTACTGACGGAAGGGGCCAGGGACCTGCCGAGTAGACAGCAGACGCTGCGTGATGCGATAGAGTGGAGCTACGATCTACTGGACGCGCAAGAGAAGAAGCTATTCAGGCGGCTATCGGTCTTCGTGGGCGGCTGCACGCTGGAGGCGGCGGAGTTCATGGCAGTGGCCGTCTGCGACATACGGGACAATGCTTCAGGTGCAGAGCCTGTCGTAACCCCGCCTCTTCGGCCTGCTTCGCCGACGACCGCTGTGTTAAGTAAGCTGGCGGCGCTCCTTGACAAGAGCCTGCTGAGGCAAGAGGCGGTGGAGGGAGAGCCACGCTATTTCATGCTGGAAACGATACGGGAATACCCGCTGGAGCAACTGAAAAGGTGTGGCGAAGCGGAGGCCGTAAAACGATACCATGCCAGCTTGTTTCTAGCATTGGTAGAGGATGCAGGACATAGACTCGGAGATCCGGGATCGGCGGCGTGGCTGGAACGGTTAGAGAGAGAGCACGACAACCTTCGAGCCGCGCTGCGATGGGCGCTAGAGAGCGGGCAGCCAGAGATAGGATTGCGTATGGCCGCCGCGCTGTGGCGCTTCTGGTACCAGCGCGGCTATGTGAGCGAAGGGCTAGAGTGGCTGGCGAGTTTCTTGTCTTATGAGGGGTCAGCTAGCACGGAGCGAGGTGGGGCTTGTGAGGACAAGGATACACATCGGGAAGCGTTGGCGCGGGGAGAGGCGCTCTCTGGAGCAGGGACTCTGGCTTGCACACAGGGGGCCTTCGCGGTGGCGCAACGCTACTACGAGGAGAGCCTGGCAATATACCAGAGCCTGGGCGATAGGCGAGGCGCTGCCGGTGCGTTTGGCAATCTGGGATTTGTAGCTGCTTACCAGGGTGATCCTGTGGTGGCACGCTCTCTCCTTGAAGAGAACCTGGCGGTGCGTAGAGAGTTGGGCGACAAAGGTGATATCGCCTGTGTGCTTTCCAACCTGGGGGAGGTGGTAAGATACCAGGGCAACTACGCTGAGGCCCGCTCTCTCTACGAGGAGAGCCTGGCTATACGCAGGGAATTAGGACATAGGAATGCCATCAGCATTTTGCTCCACAATCTGGGGCACGTAACGCTGCACCAGGGTGATTTCAGGCGCGCTGCTGTCCTGTTTGCAGAGAGTCTGGAGATAGTGGGCGAGCTAGGGAACAAGCGGAGCATAACGGAGTGCCTGATTGGACTAGCAGGAGTGGCCGAGGCGCAAGGTGAGCCTGTTCGAGCAGCCAAGCTGTTTGGAGCAGCGGAAGCGCTGCATGAAGCCATCGGCTTCGTTTCTTCTCCTGCTGACCAAATGGAATACGAGCATAATGTGGCTACTGCCCGCGCCCGAGCGAACAAAGTGATATGGGAGGAGGCGTGGGGAGAGGGGCAGGCTATGGCCCTGAGACCGCAAGGGGTGGAACGGGCTATTGCTTATGCACTGGAGGGTGCTATAAACCTTGAGTACGAAGGTAAACGAAGCGAGCAACCAGGAGCTTAGCAATGCCCAGAAAATTCAAGCCTTCAAGAGTTTCAGGCAAGCGCTCGTAGTCACGAGCCAAACGGTGCAAGCTTGCCATCCAGCCGCGCTACTGGTGCTCAGTCACCCTCATCGGCAGGGGTGGGGTTATGTGTACGTGCAAAGCCGACAAGTGCCTCGGTGCTCGTTGTGCCGACCAGCCGTATCCAGCCATATGCACTCTACTCACCTTGCGGCGACTTCTACTTCGCGTTTGGGCTCCATCGTACCCGGTCCGAGACCACATGTATACCTTACAACGGACTGGGGGCGAGGGAGAGGATCTGTTCCATAGTCATGTTCCGGCCCTCTTCCCAGGCCTCGGTCCAGCTAACCTCGTCTAACTGTATGCGACTTGCAGTCAGATTGCGTTGATACTCGAGTTCGTCCGCAGGATCAAGCATGGAATGGATAGAATCGAGCAGCGCTACGGCTGCCCCGAGCAATCTCACAGCCTCTGGGATCTGCTCTTTCAGTAAGGCCACTCCCCCTAATCCTGCCAAGCACTGAGCAATGGCTTGCCTGTTGCCCAGCTCCTGGGCTATCTCCAGGCTCTCTGCAAAGAGGGAAGCTGCGTGTGGGACGTTACCTGTATGGAGTGCAACGTGCCCCAGGTTATGGAGCAACGTGGCTTTTGCGTTCGTGTCTTTGAGTTCTGTACGTATCGCAAGGCTTTCTTCATAATAAGCGCGCGCCTCGCCGTAGTCGCCTAGGCACCTCGCTACCTCACCCAGGTTCGCAAGTGAGCAAGCAACACGTCCTTTATCTCCCAACTCTCTGCGGAGTGCTAAACTTTCCAGGTAGAGAGCACGCGCCAATGTATGATCATTCTGATCGTCAGCCACGAACGCGAGGCCATTGAGTGCGTTTGCGCTACCTTGGTTATCCCCTTGGCGCCGGCAAATCGCCAGGCATTGCTCAAAATGTGAATGAGCGGTTTCGCAGTCGCCCTGCCTCCATGCTAAAGTTCCCGCCCCTAACAACGCCTCCGGCAGTGCGGACCTAAACGCCTTCCACGTAGGCGGGTGCTTACTCAGGTTATCTAGCGTAGGCTCCTCTGGCTGTGTAGGCTCAAATATGCTGAAGAGTTCTTCCAACGCGCCTGCTGTTTCCGCGCGGGATATGAAGCTCTCCAACCATCGTTGTCCTTCGCTAAAATGGCTGTGCTGGTACCAAAAGCGCCAGAGCGCTCCTGATATGCGCAATCCTATCTCTACCTGCCCACTTTCCTGTGCCCACTGGAGAGCCGCTCTAAGATTATCGTGTTCCGCTTGTAAGCGTCCCAACCACACCTCCGGTTCTGAGTCCCGAAGCTCAGGTGGCGCCTTCTCTGACATGGCAAGGAAGAAACGAGCGTGGCTATCTCTTGTGTGCTGCCCCCCGCCGCGCTCTTCAAGGCGTTCATGCGCGTATTCGCGTATTATCTCCGGCATCGAGTAGCGTGGCTCTCCAACTTCAGCTCCACCTGCTCCTACCCACTCCCTGAGCAGGCTCTTGTTAAGGAGGGCTTCTAGCCCGTCCAAGACATCTCTCGCTCTATCTCTGCCCAGTATGTCCTCACCTGCGTAGTTACAAACCGCCTCTGCTGAACCTAGCGTGCAGCCGTTTACAAAGACCGAAAGTCGCCTGAACAACGCTCTTTCTTGCTCATCCAGCAGATCATAGCTCCATTCAATAGCGCTTCTCATTGTCTGCTGCCTGCTCGGCAGGTCTTGTGCTCCTCCAGTCAGAAACTCCAGTCTGTTGCCGAACTTGCTATTCAGCCTCGTTAGCATGGCCTGTGGAGGTAATAGCCTGATGCGAGCGGCGGCCAATTCAATGGCAAGTGGCAGCCCTTCCAGGCAGCGGCATATCTCCACAACAGCATGGGCATTCTCATTAGTCAGCACAAAGTCAGCTTTGGAAGCTTGTGCCCGCTCCACGAACAATCTCACTGCTTCGTACTCGGCCAGGCATTCCGTCGGTAGTAACGAGAGATATCCTTCCTGCTCTGTGCCAGGTAGGGCAAGCGGCGATACCTGGAAGTCGTGCTCCCCATATATATGGAGCACTACCCGGCTGGTTACCATCACCTTGAGGTGAGGGGCGGATGTCAGTAATTGAGACACCAGGGGCGCAGCCGTCGCCACTTGCTCGAAGTTATCCAGCAGCAGCAGAATTTGCTTGTCGTGCAGATAAGCATGCACGCTCTCTAATAGGGGTTGCCCGGCCACCTCGGAAATATGCACCGCCCGGGCTATCGCCGAGATTACCAGAGCGGGGTCAGTTATCGATGATAATGCGACGAAGAATACTCCTTCGGGGAAGTCTTCGATTAGGGACGAGGCTACTTGCAAAGCAAGGCGGGTCTTGCCGACACCCGCAGGGCCTACAAGGGTGAGTAAGCGCACACCCGAACGGCGCATTAGAGCAGATGCAGATTCTACCTCCCTCTGGCGGCCAATAAAGTCGTTGGGAGGGGACGGGAGGTTATTCGGGTGGCGAAGCCCGTGCAACTTCTGCCATGGAGATCCGAGTTCGGACTGTGAGACGGGAGGCGTTTCATTAGATAAGCAATTGAGGCGAGCATATTCAACAAACTCCTGCATCTGTGGGCCACTCGCGTCTACCTGCAGACACTCTGCCAGCCGCTCCGCCATGTGTTCAGACGGCCTGCGCTCTCCTGCCTCGATCTTGTCGATAGTTTGTACAGAGCAGGAGATGCGCTGTGCAAGACCTGATCTAGTCAGGCCAAGCTCTTTACGGCGCTGTTTGACCCATAGCCCAAACGGGGGAACGTCGTTCATCACAGCCTCCGTTCCGTTCGCCTCTACATTTACGATAACTGTGGAACTGTGGCGTCTGGAATCACCAATGTGTACGTGAAATACACAAACAGAGAGGCGGGCTGCTCTGTATAACAATCTGTATAGCTATCTGTAGAGCCTATTGTACTACTAAAGCCTTCTATTATCCAGGGCGTTCTGCTTTAATTAGCTGAGGTAACTGCAGACGGTTGCTGGGCGCGCTTATATGGTTACCAAAGGGCTGTGGACAAATGCCACCAGCGGTTTCACCGATAAACAAGGCAAGTAAAGACAAGGAAGAAAGGAAGAAAGGAAGGAAGAACAAATGGTAGATAAGACACAAAAAAGGCAACGAGGAGCGCTACATTTCTTCATTGCGATGCTGGCGCTCGTGGCGCTGCTGTTTGGCGTGTTTGTTGCCCTGACTGGGCAGGCCAGCGCGGCGCTTCGTGTGGACGGTATACCGGCTGCATCTCAGTTGAAGTCTCAGCAGCAACGGCAGGCGCCGAATGCCCCAAATGGTGGCACCGCTACAGCCACAGCTACGGCCACGCCAACGTGCGTGCCGGGCTCGCCCAGCACCTGGGTTGTGACCAGCCCCATACCAGCAGCGGCTGAGGGAGTAAGCACGGATAGCGATGGCACATATGCTTACCTGGCGGGTGGCGACAACGGTAGCAATGCCTTTGATCAATTCGCCCGCTATGACACTGCCACCAACGTATGGACAAGCCTCGCCCCTATGCCTACCGCCGCCTCGGCGGTATCGGTGGTCTATTCGCCTATCAACAATAAGCTGTACGCGTTCGGCGGCTGCGACTGCACAAACGTAGTCAACGTCACTCGCGTCTATGATATATCTACCGGCACATGGTCGTCGGGAGCGGTCATGCCCAGTCCGCGCTACCTGGCGGGGGCCGCATACTACAACGGCAAGATATACCTTGCTGGTGGGATCGACGAGAACTTCACTGCCCAGGCGCAATTGTGGGAGTACGACCCGGTGTTAGACACCTGGAACACTTCCAGGGCCAACATGCCCGCGGAACGGGTAGCTCCCGGTTTCGGGGTGGTCAACGGCCACCTGTACATAATCGCTGGCGGCGACGGTTCGTTCACTCAACAGAATACCGTCTTCGACTACGACATCGGAGCCAACACCTGGGCAACGCGGACCAACATACCGACAGGCGTGCTGGGACCGGGCAGTGCGGTGGTATACGGGCGTATCTGGGTGTTCGGTGGTGGCACTCCATTCACGCATATTCAGACCAAAGGCGCAAAGTCCACAAAGCCCGCAAAGCCCACAAAGTCACTCATAGAGCCCAATGCAGCGCCTGATGCATTGAACACAACACAGATATACGACCCCGCTACCGACACCTGGTCGACCGGCCCCGACCTCAACGTGAGCCGTGTCATCCTTGCGGGTACGTTCGTGGGCAACAAGGTAGTAGCCGCCGGTGGCACTGATGGAAGTGGCACCTTTTATGACACTACCGAGGCGAACATGGTTAGTGGAACGTGCATAAGCCCGACCGGCACCCCACCTACGAACACATCTACACCTACAGGGACGACCACATCCACGCCCACGATCACACCCATACCCACATGTGGCCTGGTCTGGCACGTAGTGGACAGCCCTAATCCCTCGTCGAGAAACCCTCTCAGGGATATAGCAGTAGTATCGGCCAATGACATATGGGCTGTAGGGTTTCACGGCCCAGGCAGGCATACGCTGACCGAACACTGGGATGGCAGCCAGTGGAGCGTGGTACCCAGTCCTGATATGGGAGCTTACACATCTCTCTCAGCATTGGCAGTGGTATCGGCTAACGACGTGTGGGCCGTAGGTGATTACGAGAATCAAGGTGTGGAGGATAACCAAACCTTTACTATGCACTGGGACGGCAGCGCGTGGAGCATCATCCCCAGCCCCATTGGCCCACAAGGCTACTCAAACTTCCTTCGTGGTGCGGTGGCTGTGGCGGCAAACGACGTATGGGCTGTCGGGGACCGCGAGGCGAATCCTGGTTCGCCATCTCAGACGTTGATCTTGAATTGGGACGGCAGCGCATGGAGCATAGTTTCTAGCCCAAACCCTTCGGCAAGCAATAACTACCTCAGTGGCGTGGCGGCGATATCGACTAACGACGTATGGGCTGTCGGGGACTACACTGCCAACAGCATAGACAATACGCTGACCGAGCACTGGGACGGTACCCAGTGGAGCGTAGTGCCGAGCCCCACAACCGGGGGTGGGACCCTACAGGGGGTAACAGTGATCTCTGCCAACGACATGTGGGCCGTAGGGAACTATGCTAACAATGGAAGACTCGCGCCACTAACCATGCACTGGGACGGTACCCAGTGGAGCATAGTGCCGAGCCCCGATCCAGGTGGGGTCGGCCTGAGCTTCCTGTTTGGGGTGGCTGCAGTGTCGCCCAATGATGTGTGGGCGGTGGGGTTCTACGTTGTCACCCAGGGCACGGAGTACACCCTTACCATGCATTGGGATGGCACAGCATGGAGCATTGTTGACAGCCCTAACCCCGATCCAAGCGAGAACAGGCTCGCCAGGGTAGCGGTGGTGTCAGCCAACAACGTGTGGGCAGCGGGATACTACCGTCCCTTCGGTTCAGAACAAACGCTCATCTTGAGGTACAACGACCCCTGCGGGACTGCCACAGCTACTGTTCAGGCTACCGATACACCACTTCCTACATTACCGCCCCCACCTCCCACCAATACACCGGCCACACCCACAGCTACCCCCGCTTGCGGCCTGGCCTGGCGCGTAGTGGACAGCCCTGGGGCATATTACCTTTATGGCGTAGCCGTAGTATCAGCCAACGACGTGTGGGCAGTTGGTTTGGACTTCTCAACCGGGGCGATTATCATGCGCTGGGATGGCACTCAGTGGAGTGTGGTGCCCAACCCCAGCCCCGGTATACACGCTATCCTTTTTGGAGTAGTGGCGGTATCGGCCAACGACGTCTGGGCTGTAGGGAGGAACGGCTATCAGGCCGTTGCCTCAACGCTGACAGAGCACTGGGATGGCAGCCAGTGGAGCATCGTGCCAAGCCCCAATCCCGCCCCTGGCAGCCAATTGCGTAGCGTAGCAGCAGTGTCGGCCAATGATGTGTGGGCTGTAGGTTACACTATTCTCAACAATCAGGCCGCCACGTTGGCGGAGCATTGGAACGGCAGTGCGTGGAGCGTGGTACCTAAACTGATTCCAGGATGAGACCCACGCAGGGCTGCACGCGAAACATGTAGATCCCAGCTTGGAATCAGTTTAGTCCCAATCGGACAGGGGATAGCGAGCTCTACGGTGTATCGTCTGTCTCAGCCAACGATGTGTGGGCAGTTGGAAACTCCTACGACGGAGTCAACGAGCCAGTGACGCTGATAGAGCATTGGGACGGCAACCAATGGAGCATTGTGCCAAGCCCCAATGTCGGGTCAAGCACCAATGATCTGTATGGAATAGCCTCTGTGTCGGGTAACGATATATGGAGCGTAGGCACTTGGTTCGATGACAGTCAACTTGCAGAACAGACGCTAGCCTTACACTGGGATGGCACGGCATGGAACGTGGTACCCACCCCCAATGGACGGGGCCCGAATTACCTGTTCGGGATAGCGGCCGTGTCGGCCAACGACGTATGGGCTGTAGGACAAAACGGCGTTCCCCCAGAAGAGCGTACACTTGCTATGCACTGGGACGGTACCCGGTGGAGTGTGGATCCCAGTCCCAGTGTGGGATTGCAAGCAAACGAGCTTCTTGGCGTGGCGGTAGTGTCCACGAACGACTTATGGGCTGTTGGACACTATGTGAGCACCAGTGCCGACTATACACTCATAGAGAGATACAACGACCCCTGTGTAACACCTACGCCCTCTGCTACATCTTCCAGCACAGCCACAGCACCGCCAACAGAGACCTCTACGCCTGCACCCGGCACGACCGAGACAGCTACCATTGAGGTAGGTACAGCTACTGAGACAGCTACCACTCAGGCCACAGCATGCACCATCACCTTCAATGACGTACCACCCTCAAACACCTTCTACGCCAACATAGAGTGCCTTGCCTGTAAGGGCATCATCTCAGGTTATGACGATGGTACCTTTAGACCTAATAACCAGGTCACACGTGGTCAGATAGCCAAGATAGTGAGTAACTCAGCAGACATACAGGACGATCCAGGAGCACAGATCTACACTGATGTGCCTCCTTCTAATCCCTTCTATCCTTACATCAACAGACTGACACACAGGAATGTAATGGGAGGATACGACTGCGGCATGATCCCACAGGAGCCATGTGACACTCAGAACG
>JADMIH010000346.1 GCA_015478675.1 Chloroflexota bacterium
CTCAACGAGCCTCCCAAAGGGATTGTACTCGCCTGGTCTGCGGGGCAGCAGGTCGCACGCGAGGTGTTCGCGGTCATACGGGATCATGAACGCAAGCTCAGTATCGAGGCGGTTGTCTCCCTATCAGAGGAGCGGATATCCTCCTGGTGCGAGCGGGACGACATCCAACCTGCCCTGACTTATCCCGAGGTCTTCGGAGCCATGGAGGCGGCATTCGACGATGCCGCCTTCCAGAAGGCTCTCGCCAGCCGTGGCATCACGGACCTCGCCTCGGTGGTACTCTTCCCTTGGACTGCGGGCAACTGGGGGCCGGAGGATGCAGCGGATCGCGGTCGGCTCATACGCCTGCAAGCGACCGTCAGCAAAGGCCCGGAAGACAACTACTATGCACGCCCCATTGAAGGCGTGATTGTCACGGTCGAGCTGGATACCATGGCGGTGAAGGTCGATGACCACGGCGCGGTCCCGCTCCCACTACAATCAGGGAACTATACCGCGACCGGCATCACCACGCCTGAGAACGTTCCCTATTTCCCCCAGGGGCCGCGCCCCGATCTCAAGCCTATCTCGATCACCCAGCCGGAGGGGGTGAGTTTCACCGTTGATGGGCACCAGGTAACCTGGCAAAAATGGCGGTTCAGAGTTGGTTTCACCCCTAGAGAGGGCCTCGTAATGCATCTCATCGAGTACTTCGACCAGGGAGGATGGCGTCCCATCCTCTACCGGGCCGCCCTCTCCGAGATGTACGTCCCATACGGAGATGCTTCCCCCACACACAACTTCAAAAACGTCTTTGACGCGGGCGAGGTTGGCATCGGGGTACTGGCGAACAGCCTGGAACTCGGCTGTGACTGCCTGGGGGAGATACACTACTTCTCCGCGTTCGTCAACGACCCCGAAGGGCAACCAGCACCCATCACCAATGCGATCTGCATGCACGAGGAGGACTACAGCCTGCTCTGGAAACACCTGGAGTACAACGCGGACGGATCGACGCGGGTAGAGGTGCGTCGATCCCGTCGGTTGGTGATCTCCTCGATTTCAACGGTCGGAAATTATGAGTACGGCTTTTACTGGTACTTGTACCAGGACGGGTCGCTCCAGTACGAGATCAAATTGACTGGCATCATCGCACCAGCCGCCATCGCGCCGGGCGAGCAGCCGGTATCGGGCTCGCTGGTCGCGCCCGGTCTCTACGGGCCGAACCACCAACACTACTTCAATGTGCGGCTCGATTGGATGCTGGACGGTCAGAAGAATTCCGTGGTCGAAGTCAACTGTGAGCCGCTTCCGTGGGGGCCAGACAACCCGCGTGGGAACGCCTGGGTTGCACGCGAAACACTGCTCACCACGGAAGCAGAGGCGCAACGGAGCATAGAGCCGCGTTCAGCCCGCTACTGGAAGATTGTCAATCCGACCAAGCGTAATGGAGTTGGCAACCCCGTCGCCTTCAAGCTCGTGCCGGGGGCCAACACGTTCCCTTTCTTCCACCAGGGGTCATCCCAGTGGGAGCGCGGGGGCTTTGTACGCCACCACCTGTGGGCCACCGCCTACGATCCACGAGAGCACTATGCAGCCGGAGACTATCCGAACCAGCAGCGAGGAGGTGATGGACTGCCTACCTACGTGCAACAAAACCGCTCGCTGGTGGAGGCTGACCTCGTAACCTGGTATACGTTCGGATCCAACCATGTGGTGCGCCCAGAAGATTGGCCTGTTATGCCAGTGGATATGCTGGGCTTCTC
>JADMIH010000126.1 GCA_015478675.1 Chloroflexota bacterium
CCAACGTGGACCCGGTGCATAAAATCAGCATCATCTCACGCGGCATGATGGGTGGATACACACGTGTGCTGCCCGGCGAAGACCGCTATATGTGGTCCAAGTCGCAGTTCAAAGACAACCTGGCCTTCGCCCTCGGTGGTCGTGCTGCTGAGGAGATTATCTTCGGCGACATCACCACAGGGGCGAGCAACGACATCGAGCGCGTCACCGAGATGGCCCGCATGATGGTTACTCGCTACGGCATGAGTGACAGGCTCGGCCTGGTAGCTCTGGGTCGTAAAGAAGAGCTTGTCTTCCTGGGCCGCGAAATCTCCGAGCAGCGCAACTACTCGGACGAAATAGCTTTCGAGATAGACAAGGAAGTGCGGTCACTCGTTGACGAGGCCTACGCCAGCGCCAAAGAGATACTCACCACTTATAAGAACAAGCTGGTGGAGATAAGCGAGCTTCTCATCGAGAAGGAGACGCTCGACGCCACCGACTTCGAGGCTCTCTTCGAAGGCATACCGCGCCCCGAGCGAAATGAGCAGCAGCCGCCGCGCCAGCAGCCGATGCAGCCCGCTCAGCCTCAACAGTCTGAGCAGCCTCGCGCCCTTCCCGGTTTGCAGGGTGCCCCCGGCATGGCGATAGTCCACGAGCCTGAAAAACCCCAGGAGCTGTAACGTCACAATCGCACAACAGGGAGGTTTGGAAGTGATTCTAAACCTCCTTTTTGTTTGGCACCAACTTTTAGATCGCTTGCGCACCACCGCCATGCCTTCCACATCACCAGCTACCTGTGGTACAATTACCTTCGCGTCGTAGTAATCCCTGCCTTGAAGAGCAGGCCACCGTGTTGCTTTTACACAATATCCTACCACGCACTACTAGTCCATGCGCCTGAAACAGCTCCACCTACACGGTTTCAAGACCTTCGCCCCCAAGACAGAGCTCAGCTTCGGAAAAGGGCTTACCGCGGTTGTCGGCCCGAACGGATCGGGCAAGAGCAACGTCGCGGATGCGGTACGCTGGGTGCTTGGCGAGCAATCTCTCTCTAACCTTCGCGCCAAAAAGACCGAAGACCTGATATTCGCAGGCTCCTCCAAGCGCGCGCCCCTCGGTATGGCGGAAGTTTCTATCACATTGGACAACAGCGACAGGCTCATGCCCGTGGATTTCGCCGAGGTAACCCTCACTCGTCGCGCCTATCGTTCAGGGGAGAACGAATACTATATCAACAGGAGCCGCGTGCGTTTGCGGGAAATAGTGGAGGTGGCCTCATCGCTGGGACAGGCCTATACCGTTGTGGGGCAGGGGCTTGTCGATGCCGCGCTTTCGCTAAGGCCGGAGGAGCGTCGCGAGCTTTTTGAGGAGGCGGCAGGGATACGCGGCTACTTTGCGCAGCGCGAGGATGCTCTTCGCAGGCTGGCCCACACTCAGGAGAATGTAGAGCGGGTGCAAGACCTTCTCTCAGAGCTTGAACCGCAAGTGCGGCGCATGGAGCGCCAGGCTCGTCAGGCACAGGAGTACGGCAAGCTTGAAACCGAGCTACGAGAGATCCTCAAATTGTGGTACGGGGGACGATGGCTCTTGCTAATGGAGGAACTGCGCAAAGCTCAGGCGTCGGAAGCGGAGGCAGCCGCACAGGTCGAAGCAGGCAAAAGTTCTTTGGGGACCCAGTCGGCCCAGCTCGCGGAAGCTCGCAAAAAGGTCTGGGCGCTCGTTGACACAGTTTCTGCTTTGCACGAATCTCGTGCCCAGGCACAATCGCGCCACGCTGCACAGGCACAGGCACAGGCGGTTCTCTCGGAGCGATTATCGGCTGCACGCCTGCACAAAGAGGCGCTGCTAAGCGAGCAAGCCACCTTACTGGGGGTGGCGAGTGGGGTGCAGGAGCAACTATCGAAGCTCGAGAACGCCGCAGCCGAGAACGCCACAGAGCTCCAGACGCTTGAAGAGTTAGCGCACGAGGTTACATCAGAGCTCCTCGCCCTCGACAGACAGATAAGCCAGGCCCAGGAAGAGGTTAACTCACACGCCTCTCGTCTCGATGAGCTGATCAGGCGTAATGCCAGCCTCACAGGGAAGGTCCAGGATGCGCAACGGCAGAGGGCAGAACAGGAAAGTGTCGCGACAGAGGCCGAGGTCTTGCTGGAAGGTCTACATCAAAGGTTGGCGGGCGCGGAGCATATTCTTGGAGAGCGCCACGCCGCGGTTACCGAGGCACAGCGCCTTCTGGCTGAAGGTGAGCGCACACACTCTCTGGCGCAGAAAGAGTTAGCTGCGTCGCGGAGCAGTCAGAGTGATGCCGACAGCGCTCTGCGTGAGATTACCCGCCGTGCCGATGCCCTCCACGCGCAGATTGCGGCCCTTGCAGGGGAGCAACAGGCGAGCCTCTACAACAGCGTGCGAGTGGTGGTTGGAGCCGCCAAAGCGGGCAAACTGGATGGCTACGTTGGCACGGTGGCTGAACTGTTGCGTGTGCCTCCTCACCTCGAAGTGGCTGTGGAAGCCGCTCTGGGTGGCCGTCTGCAAGACGTTGTGGTGCGAAGTTGGGGCGACGCAGAGCAGGCAATCGCCATGCTCAAGACGGTAGGGGCGGGGCGCGCCACCTTTTTGCCGCTTGACACGTTGCGAGCGTCCTCGGCTCCCGCGCCACCTCGCGGCCCGGGTATCGTTGGCCTTGCTCGTGACCTGGTAGAATACGACCCGCAGTTGCAAACGCTGGCAGGGTCGCTGCTGGGCAGGCTTCTTATCGTGGAGGACTTGCCTTCGGCCCGCAAAACTATTGCCGCGCTGGCGCATAGCTCGCCGTGGACGCTTACTACGCTGGGCGGCGAGGTGGTACGCCCAGGCGGTTCTCTTACCGGCGGCTCCAGCAGTCGCGCTGATGATGCCCGCGCTAGAGACCGGACTCTTCTTGGACGTGAGCGCAAAAGGCGAGAACTTCTGGTTACGCAGAGCGATCTGGCGGCGTGGATAACAGCCGCCGAGAAAGCTGTAGATGAGGCAATCGCGGGAGTGTGCGAGGCAGAGGCCATGCTGGTGCGTGTTGCCGCTCAGAACGATGCTTACCGCAAAAGCCAGGCAGCAGCGCAGATGGCGTACATGGAGCAGCAAGGCGCTCTTTCTCGCTTGCAGCAAGAGCTTTCCTGGCGCACCGGGCTACTCGCCCAGACACGCAAGGAGATAGAGGCGCTGCGGGCTGCCGCTGAGAGCGCTGTTGAAGAGCGTGCGAGCGTAGAGGCGCAAGTTGCTCCACTGAAGGCTACAGTTGCCGATGTCACTGCCCGCCTCGATAGGCTAAAAGCGGAGCGGAGCGACGTAGCAGCCTCCGCCGGGGCCAGCCAAACACGAATGGCGGTACTTTCTGAAACTGTGTGCAATCTGCGCGCTCGATATAAAGACGTCGAACGAGAGGCAGCCCGGCACCAGGCAAGGCAGGCAGCGCTACATTCCCGCATTGAGATAGCCACGAATGATGAGGTTAATCTTGCGGGCCAGCTTGATAAGCAGGCTGTGGAGCTGGGTGGGCTTGCCCACGAGCTTGAGCAGCTTGAGGCGCGTGTAGGCCCTTCCGAGCGTGAAGTGCGCGTGCTCGAAGGAGAAGTGAGCCGTATCGAGGGTGAGCAGTCGAAGATGCAGGCTGCGCTTCTTGAGAGCGAAACAGCGCACAGCCGGGCCGCTGTAGAGGTGCAGCGATGCATGGGGGCTGTTGACAGCCTTACAACCGAGGTTTCCGAGGAGCTGGGGCTTGAGGTGCCTTCCACTATCGAGTCAGGGTTGGCTTCGCCCGCCTCTCATTCCGCGTCCATGCCGGCAGGAGCGCCGGTTTGCCGGCCTTTCGATCTCTCCGCCGCTTCGTCAGCGGCCCAGCACCACGCCCGCGATAACGGCCACTTTACCGCCTCTGCTGCCGAGAACGCCGAGAGGGAGAGAGGTGTTTACGCGCTCAAAGCGAAGATAACGCGCTTGGGTCCTGTGAACCCGCTGGCGATGGAGGAGCACGCCGCACTCTCTGAGCGGTATAGCTATCTGCAAGGGCAGCTCACCGACCTCGCATCGGCTGCCGAGGCGCTGCACCGCGTTATAGGCGAGCTTGACCGTACGATGCGCGACCAGTTTGCGATCACATTCGAGCAGGTGAATGAGGCTTTCCAGGGCTTTTTCAACCAGCTTTTTCTGGGAGGCACAGCGCGTCTGGAGTTGACCAATCCTCAAGATGTCTCGGCGTCGGGCATCGAGCTTTTTGCGCAGCCACCCGGCAAGAGGATGCAGCCTCTGGCTGCTTTGTCGGGCGGAGAGCGTGCTCTCACCTCGGCGGCCCTCCTCTTTGCCTTGCTCAAAGTTAGGCCGGTGCCATTCTGCGTTCTTGATGAAGTCGATGCCGCTCTTGACGAGAGCAACGTCACCCGCTTTCGCGCCGCCTTGCATGAGCTAGAGCAAA
Organism: Chloroflexota bacterium; assembly: GCA_015478675.1. The sequence continues at coordinate 4,427 of JADMIH010000126.1, forward strand.
AAACCCAGTTTGTAGTGATTAGCCATAACCGAGGTACAATAGAAGCAGCCGATACTCTCTACGGCGTCTCCATGGCGGGCGATGGCACCTCGCAGCTCCTCTCGCTTGAAGTAGCGGTTGGGGGTTAGCAGCTAACCCCCAACCCCGTCCCTACCCCCTGACCTCTACTTCGGCCTGTTCTTCAGCGCGATGTAGGCGGGCCTGGGGCTCCAGTCGCCGTTCAGGATGCTAAAGTGGCTTGGGCCTGTGAACCACTCCTGGAAGGTCGAGAAGTTGAGGTTCCATAGAAACATTACGCCCATCCACGGGTAGTACTTCTTGCTGCGCTGGATAGCGCCCACTATGTACTGGCCTTGCTGGTCGGGCGTTACATAACGGCATTCACCATATCCATCAGGGCGATAGTCGCTACACCAGCCGTACTCGGTGAGCCACATCTGCTTCTCACCATCACCATACTTCTCCATGATGGCGCGCTGCTCCTCCAGGCGGCGGAAATAGAAGGAGTCGTGGTTGTTATAATAATTTGGCTTTCCGTCGTTGCCCAGAGGGAAGATGGGATTCATATTCGGGTTTTCAGGCCATTTGGTGTCGGGCGGATTGTTGAAGCCGTAAGGGTGGCTCCCCATCGCGTCGAAGTAGGAGCGTACTTCGCCGTCGTTGTACTGATACATCTGCTCAAGGTAAAGTGTATCGGGTATAGCCCCGTCCGCACCGGGAGCGCGCTTACCTAGAGGGTCATTAGTGTCGGTGGGGGTGAGAGCGCCCGCCACCACTACAGCGTTTGGGTCTTGAGACTTGATCCCTATGTAGGCTGCTTTAAGCAACTCGACATAACGGCCAGGATTTATATCTCCGCTCTCTCCTATCAGGTTGTACTCGTTCCATATCTCGTACGCGCCCACGCGTCCCTTGAAGTGGGCCGCCATCGCCCGCATGAAGTCTCCCAGGTCTTGAGGGTCGGTGGGGAAGCCGCCCTTGCCCCCTGTGGCCCAATCCGGGGCCTTCACGATAGAGAGTAACACCTTGACGTTACGCGACTGAGCGCTGTTGACGATATTGTCTATCTCGTCCCAATAATAGGTGCCCTTGGGATTCTCGGTGTCTTTCCATTGCACCTGCTGCTTGACCCAGTCGTAGCCCAGGTCGTTCACACCGCTCATAATCCGGTCACGGTTCTGGTAGTATGCTTGCACGATCATTCCGTCGCCCACTGTAGGGCCTATCAGGAACTTGCCCCCCGCCGCGGGCTTCGCCGGCTTCAGTATGGGCTGCACAGTAGTTAGCCCGCCGGGTATCGGGGGACCCCAGGCTGTGACCGTTGATTGCAGCTCCATGTAATCTCTGCCGAGGAGGCCAATCAGCACATCGTAGGGCGGCTGATTCTCAGGGTGGTACTCGAAGCGGTTGCGCTCGAAGTACTGCACAAGATAACTCTTGCCGTCTGTGGGGTTTGTTTCGTTGAACGGCTCGGAGATCGGGTAGCCATAGATAGCTACAGAGCCGTTCTTCTGCCAGTAGCTAAGAAAAGGCTCGGAGAGGGAATGCTTGGTCGCCTCGATATAGACCTTACCGGGGCTATTCGGGAAGGGATCAACGGTGGGAAAGTTGCGGTCACGGGTCAACCCGACACCAAGCAGCCCCAGCAAGACCTCGTTGGGTGTGCCCTGAAACTCAGGGTGGTATTCGAAGCGGTTGCGCTCGAAATATTGCGTGAGGTAGTCTTTGCCGTCGGTATAGTTACGCTCAACTTTAGCTTCAGAGATGGGGTAGCCAAAGACGGGCAGACCTCCGTTCTTCTTCCAGTAGTTGATAAAGATAGCAGGCACATTGAAGCCTGTCTCGGGGAAATACTGGTCGCCGGGTCCCGGCGTCTGACTCACTACAGGAGTCTCGCTTACTATGGGCGTTTGGACGATACTCGGAGTCTGGCTCTGGTCTGCTGTGGGAGTGGTAACTTGAGCAGGTGTGCTAGTTTGGCCGTAAGTAGAGAATGGAACCGCCGATAAAAGTAGTATAACAATGAGCAACGTAGAGAGGACGATAGCTACCTTTTTGCGCACACTTACCTCCATGAAACAGGGAAATAGAGGCTGCTCATAGGGCAATGAACAACCCGGTGATTATATAATGAACGAGCCAGGTTAGGCTTCGGTTTCGCCGTTATCCATTTTTATTACTCAATTGGTATGAACCCTACTGAGAATCTTATATATTCGTCATCATACCCGAAGGCTTTACCCGATACGCCCGCCAGGCCGGTGGTCTCGAAGAGGGTAAGGGCATCTTTGCCCGGCTTGAGCTTACTCCAGTTGTAGATAGTGGTATGGTCGTCGAGACCTACTTCCTCGAAGAGGTCGTACTGGGCATTCAGCTCGCGCAGCTCCTGGCGAAGGCGCTCTCTGCGCAGATTGTATAGTGATTTGATCTTCTCCTGGATTTCGGGGTGCTCGTCAAACCACTCAACGTAGGCGGTAAAGCGTAGCTGCCACTCAGCGGGCAGCCCGGCTGTGGTGTTATTCCAGGCGACGCGTAGTAGCTCGGCCCATTCTTTATTCTGGAGAGATACCCACCCGCACCTGTCTCCTGTGAGAGTAAAGACTTTGGATAGTGAGTTGATAAAGAGTGTACAGTCCAGAGCGAAGGGGGTATTGAAGGCGGCCATGCGCGCCTTGTCCTCGGCACTATCCCCCGTGCCTATGTACGCAAGGTCGGCGAGCACCACGAACTCGCGCCCATCTTCTTCAATAGCGCGGTAGACATCCTTTATCTCGTCGTACGAGTAGGAGAAAGCTGTAGGATTATTGCTTACCGTGAAGTAGAGAAAGCGCAGGTCAGGGTTGTCGGCTAAGGCCTGCTTCGTCTGGGCATAGTTGAGTTTGAAGTTGTTCTGGGAGGTGGTATGCAAGTTTACTAGCTTTAGACCAAGCGCCACTACCTGCCAGTTGACCACGCCGAAGCCGGGAGCAGGGAAGGCGAAGGCGGAGGTTTCGCCATACTTTTGCCTGAAGTGGTAGCTGAGCGCCATTATGCTCTTGTAAAGAGCGTCGAGCGCGCCGATGCTGATAAATGTCTCCTCAGGATCAGTGGGTACCTCCCACATTTTCTGGAAGCGAGCCGCCAGTTTTTCTCTCAGGAGTGGATTGCCCACCCCGTAGACATCGTAGACGCGCATGTCCCAGTCGTACTCTTCGAGCAAGCGGCGTTCTATTTCTTCTTCGCGCCTCGTTAGCTCGCGATGCACCTCGCCTGTGCTGATACGCCCGCCGATCTTTTCACCTGGCAGGATTAGACCCAGGTCTTCGCCTATGGTAGTGTAGTCCACTCCATCTATCTTTTCTGTGATCATGCGTACATTGACGTCGCCTATGCTGCGGTTGACCACCTCGCGCTTGATGATCTTTGGAGAGATGCCCGCTTTGCGCATTGCCGACTGCGCTTCGGCTACCATACGGGCCATAGTGCGTATAGGTGAGGAGGTAGTAGCGAAAGAAGGGCGGTGAAGATCTACCACTTCCTTACGAATCTGGATGGCGCGAGCTATCTCCCCTTGCTGCGTCGTTGTGGCATTCTGTTCCGTCATTGGCCGATTGGTTGATTGCGCGTGCAACGAAGGTTGTGCGGCCACGCTTTGCGCGCCGTGGGCTGCTGAGTGGCCACTGATGCTCATATCAGAATGTCCTCCTCGTTGAGGCTCATAGGGCGAAATCACCAAGTTTTGAGCGCTGACAAAGCAAAGGCATGTTCAAAATGGCATCTCAAAGCTCACCACTGAAGCCAGTATACGTTGCTGGCAAGCCGGTTGTCAATAAAATCGCCCTCTTCTCTGGTCGGCGCACCTCGGTTGACAGCCTTTTGCAATAGATATACTCTGTATTCGGGCTTGCTCCCAGGGATCTGAGGCCGCCCTGTCGAACGCGCGCTATAGAGTATCTGCGTAGGAGGTAAGGGATGACAAAGAGCATGACCGATGCGAACGTGCGTCGTTGGACAGAGCATGTGCTTGCGGAGAACAGGCGTGACCTCGACAAGCTGATCGAAACGCTTGCAGAGGATGCGGTCTATGAGATTGTGCCATTGAAGCAGTTCTGGCGCGGCAAGGACGAGATACGCGGCTTTTACAACATGCTGTGGGCAGCGATTCCCGACGTGAAACTGGACCTGCGCTCCCGGGTGGCAGATGAGCGCTACGTGGTTGAGGAGTCGCATGTACATGGCACACACGCCGGGCCTCTATTCGGCATCCCACCCAGCAACCGCTATATCGAGTTCGACCTTGTGATATATTTCCCCTTCCGCGATGGCGAGATCATGGGCGAGCGTTTGTACCTCGATGTAAACAGCATCAGGGAGGGGTTAGGGGTTAGCAGCTACCCCTGAGCTCTGTGTTATAATCTCCTGTTCCTATATCCGCTCCGGCATCCGCCGCGCCCTGTGATGCCTGGGCTTAGCTCTACAATTTATTGCAAGGAGACAATATCTTTATGTCCTTACTTACCTCTCCGCCCAGGAGAAACGCCGCTTACGTAGCCTTTGCATTTTTGGCACTGCTGCTAGCGATTGGGGCAGGCTCCTTTATGGCGGTTAGCGCCACAGGCGCAGCAGCTAGTATAGCACGTCCTCTTACTGAGCCTGTCTTTGGTCCGAATGTAAAGGCTAACAGCGACAACACAACCTTTGGCCAGCATGAGCCTGGGCTTGCGGTAAGCCGTACTCGCCCGCAGACGGTGGTTGTGGCCTCCAAGGATTACCGCGACAGCAATGTAAAGCATGTGTGGATAGATGTGTCCACTGACGGGGGCGCTACCTGGCCCGTTGACAGGCAGTTACAGATGCCTGGCATCCCAGCCGATGTAAGTATCCAGAGCGATCCCGTTGTGGTGGCGCGCGATGACGGTAGGATTTACGTTGCATCTCTGGCAACTAACGACGCGCAGAGCAGAGGTGGCGTATTTATTACCTGGACTGACGATGACGGCGCAACCTGGCAATCGCCTTCGATACCCGTTTATTATCCTGAGAGCGCACTTGATGACAAAGAGTGGTTCGCGATAGACAACACTCCCACCAGCCCATACTACCATCGTATGTACATGATGTATGCGCCGGGCGCGAGTTATGTGGCATCCCAATACTCTACCGACGGCGGCGCAACTTGGACGCAGCGGCAGGCTATCGGCGACTCCGGTACCGAATACACCTACCCAGTGGTCGGCCGCGACGGCACCGTTTACAACTTCATGATGTTCAACTGGGGGGCTAGCCAAACGGGCACCATCCAGATGACCAAGTCTACGGACGGGGGCGCAACCTGGACGCAGCCCGCGGCGGTGGCTACAGCTTACCAGCCCGACAGCCCTATTAGAAATGGCGATAGCTTTCGCTTCTTCGCGATCCTGAGCGCGGCTGTAGACCCCAACAATGGAGCGCTCTACGTGGCCTGGACAGATAAGCGGAATCTCGCCACTGATGGCACTGATGTGCTCTATGTGAAAAGTTCAGATGGTGGCAGCACATGGGGAGCACCTCTGCGCCTGAGCCATGACCCCGCAGGCGTGGTGCGCGACCATATTACTCCTATGTTAACCGTAGGGGCCGACAGTACTCTCCAGGCTTTCTGGCTTGACCGCAGGCTTGACCCCAACAATCGCCTCTTCGATAGCTGGTATAGCTCAAGCACCGACGGTGGGGCAACATGGGATCCTGACACACGCGTCAGCACTGTGTCGCAAGACCTGAATATAGGCTTCCCACCCGGCAGCGGCAACGCCGCGGGCGACTACTGGGGGCTTGATACCACTCTCAATACCGTTTATGTAGCCTGGACCGACACGCGCAACGGCAACCAGGATATCTACGTCTCTCGCGGCGTGTTAGGCGGTGGTACGGCAACGCCCACAGCCACCTCTATTCCTGCTACAGATACGGCGACCTCAACATCTACAATGGTCAGCCCGACAAGCACAAGCACCGCGGCCTCTACTGCAATGGTCAGCAGCACAGCTACAGCGATAGCTACCGATACGACGCAAGCCACTTCTACTACTCAGCCATCAGCCACATCTCAAGCTACCTCTACACCAGGTGCAGCTACCCAGACCGCTACAACTCAGCCTACAGTCACAGCATGCACCATCTCCTTCTCAGACGTGCCACCCTCAAATACCTTCTACGCCAACATAGAATGCCTTGCCTGCAAAGGCATTGTCTCAGGCTATGATGATGGCACCTTCAGACCTAATAACCAGGTGACCAGAGGACAGATTGCTAAGATAGTGAGTAACTCTGTTGGCTACACTGATGACCCTGGCACTCAGATCTACACAGACGTGCCCCCATCTAATCCCTTCTACCCCTACATAAACCGTCTCACACGAAGAGGATACATGGGAGGGTACCCCTGTGGGAGCATACCTCAAGAGCCATGTGACATGGAGAACCGCCCATACTTCAGACCAGGAGCACAGGCCACAAGAGGGCAGATCTCCAAGATCATCAGTAATGCAGCAGGCATAGCTGATGACCCAGGGCCACAGATATACACAGATGTGCCACCAGGCAACCCCTTCTACGACTACATCAACCGTCTCACACGAAGAGGAGTAATGGGAGGGTACGCCT
>JADMIH010000127.1 GCA_015478675.1 Chloroflexota bacterium
TATAGCACAGTCTACGCCATTATCTGTACTCATGGTCCTAACACTCCCAACGCATATGTACCATATGCCCACAAGTGGGACCGCCAGGGCCGTAGTGAGTACAGTATAGAAGGGAACGAAACTTGCACAACCAGGTGAGGCAGGTTCTTCCCTAGCTAGTCAGGAGATAACAGTGAAGCTCAGGTTACTGGCTCTTTTTACTTTTCTTTTGGCGGGACTCCTTGTGGCATGCGATAATGGAGGTGGACAGCCCACGCCCACAACCCGCCCTTCAGATGCAGCGCAGACCACCACTGTTATAGAGCAGACGCCGAGCGCGAGCAGCACGCAAGCGCAGGCTAACCAACCGACAGTGAGCGAGCCGTCTGCGGTTGCCACATCGCAGATGGCCTCCCCACCCGCCGAGGCAGGGGGCGCGGGGCCGCTGCAACTGGAGCCTAATATCATAGAGACGACTGGCGCCACTCGCAAAGGTGTGCTTGCCAATGAGCGCTCTATCAACCTGCCAGTAGACTTTCATATAAAGGCGTTTGCCTCCGGGCTTGATGGCGTGCGCTGGCTTGGGCTTTCGCCGGAAGGTCTTGTTTACGCCACGATACCGGGGGCGGGCGAAGTGCTCACGCTGCCGGATGCCAACAAAGATGGAGTAGCCGACAGCGTAAAGACCTTCGCCGATAACCTGCCGGGCGTGCATGGCATAGACTTCAAAGACGGGGCTGTTTATGTTGCCACAGAGACGGAGATCGTGCGCTTGCAAGATACAAATGGGGATGGCGTGGCCGACAAGCGCGATGTGCTGGCTAACGACATTCCGGGGGGGGCCGGGCACACAACACGCACGCTCTTATTCAGACCCGATGGCAAGATGCTTGTTTCGATAGGCTCCTCGTGCAACGTCTGCGACGAGACCAACGAAAAACGAGCATCTATCTCGCTCTATTCAGCGGATGGTAAGTTCGAGAAGGTCTATGCGAGCGGATTGCGTAACGCGGTAGGTCTGGGCTTACAACCAGGGACAGGCGACCTTTACGTCACCAACAATGGGCGCGATGGACTCGGTGATGATATTCCTCCTGAGACTATCTACAACATCAAAGAAGGCACTAACTACGGTTGGCCTTTCTGCTATGGCGAGCGGATACCTGATAAAACGCAGAACACGCCCCCAGGCTTCTGTGATAAGACCGGCACTCCTGCTGTGAAGATGCAGGCGCACTCCGCGCCCCTGGGCCTCGCCTTCTACACGGGCAGCCAGTTCCCTGCTCAGTATAAGGGGGGTATGTTTGTCGCCTTTCATGGCAGTTGGAACCGCTCGGTGCCGACGGGCTACAAACTGGTCCTCGTGCGCTTCAAGAACAACCGGCCCGACGTTTCGGGTGCCAACATGGGGGTGCAGGATTTCGCCACCGGCTGGCAGGCCGACGGCGATGTTTGGGGCAGGCCGGTAGACCCTCTGGTTGCCGCCGACGGCTCCCTCCTGCTTACCGACGACAAAGCGGGTGTCATCTACACAATATACTACAAAGTGAACGCAAGGCCGTAGCAGGATAGTGGCTCGCTTCTTCGGAAGCAGCCCTCTCTGGCGTCTATTGCTAAATACCCTCTGAGGGTAAGATCGAGTGCCCTGGCTATGCGAGCAGGCAATCTCTACTCTTGACGTTGCCTGCTCATCCCTCATATAATCGAGTAGGCGAATAGCCCTTTTGCGTTGGCTCTCTACAGCGACCCTGGTCCCTTTACAACGGTCAGCCTCCATGATGGACATAGCAACAATCGAGCGAGCGCGTAACGGTGACGAGGAGGCATTTGTGCTCATATATGAGCATTTTAGCCCCTTGATACATCGTTACGTCTACCGCCTGGTGGGTAACCAGGAACTTGCCGATGATATTACCCAGGAAACGTTCCTCAAAGCTTTACAAGGCATTCGAGGTATCTCGCGGGACTCTAATATCAGCGCATGGTTGTACCGCATCGCCTCTAATGCCTGCTTTGATGTAATGCGCCGCCGCAAGCTCATCACCTGGATGCCTATCATGGAAGAAAGCGACAAGAGCGATGAGTTTACTTCCGATGACTTCACGCCCCAGTTAATCGAGTCGCACCTGGTGCGTCGGGCATTAATCGAAATGCCTCCGACCCTTTCGGTTTGCCTTGTGCTCAGATCGGTGGAGGGCTTTTCCTGTGAAGAGATAGCAGAGATTCTCAAGATACCCAAAGGCACAGTATTCAGCCGCCTCGCTCGCGCCCGGGAATCTTTCATAGAGGTCTACAATAAAGTGGCGCACAACACAGGTCCACTGGACTCAGGCGCTCCAGACGATAAAGTGGGAGGCAGGGGGCGTTGAGCTGTAATCGTTACCGCGAACTGTTATCGCGTTACGTAGATGGCGAAGTCACCCTTCGCCAGCGCAATGATCTGCTGGCGCACGTGCAGCAGTGCCCCCATTGCTCTGCCTGGCTGGCACGCGTGCGGCAAACTGATGTGCTGCTCAAAGGTGGCATGGTTGAAGATGGCCCCTCCGACCGGGTGCGTGCTGCTGTGCTCAATTCGGTGCGCAACAAAAGGGCGCAGCACGGCTCACAAGTTGCAAAAGCTGCGCCTGCGCCCCGCTTCGGCGCTCTGCACCTCGGTGCAGCAGGACTCCTCCTCAGATTCGAGCCTTCACCGCGCCTTATTGCAGTTGCGCTGGCCGCTTCATTCATGGCCCTTATGGGTCTGGGCTACTGGCTCAACATTCTGCCCCCACTCACCGGCTATAACAAGCTGGGTTTCGAGTTTCCAGGCGAAACGGCAAATGCAAGCACTGTAAATGCCACTCCTCTACCTGCTATGTCATCAGGCATTAGGGGAGTTGGAGGCACGATGGCTGTGCCTAATCTGCTCCGCGTGCTGCCGGCAGACGGCGCTCGCGACGTGCCGTTGAGCGACACCATCCGCATCCGCTTTGACCTCCCTATGGACCGTGCGTCGGTGGAAAGCGCTCTGCAACTAGACCCGCCTGTAGCCGGTCTTTACAGCTGGGACGCGGATAACGAGGTGAGTTTCTCCTCAGCATCTAACGGGCTGCTGCGCGGCATCACTTACACTGTCGTCCTCAGTAATAGCGCGAGATCGCTGGCAGGTACGCCCATGGAGCGTGCTATATCGTGGCGCTTCCATACGCGCAACCCATATCTCGTCTCATCCAGCTTGCCCATGAGCGCTACTGTTGCCCCTACAGCTACTTTTACCCTGAACTTTGCTGCGCCTATGGTTAGGGCAGATAGAGCGTTCTCACTTGAAGATGAGAGTACAGGGCAGGCCATTCCTGAGTTAATTAGCTGGGCTGCGGATGGCCGCAGCGCACAGATCATGCCAGGGCGACCGCTTTCGCCCGGCAAGGTATATTTACGGGTGGGAGCGGACCTGCCCACGCAGTGGGGCGACACTCTGGGGCGCGCTTATGAGTTCGTATATAATGTTGATCTGCCAAAGGCGCGGCTCCGCATGCTCGATGGCCGCGTGGCCTTCCTATCCGCCAACGCCTACTCTCAATTGCGCTATGGGGCTGTTTCGGGCGACGTCGCGGCATCTCTCGGGGACACGGGCTTCGAGCTCTATGCCCTTCCAGCCGAGTACTTATCAGCGATAAGCGCGCAGTCGAGCCTATGGCCGAGCGGCTTGCCTTCGGGGTTGCCGGCTGGCCTATCACACTTGCAGAGATTACAACCCACGCCCTATGTTACAGGCGCATCGGAAAGTAGCGTGCAGGTGCCGCCGCTACCGGCGGGCACTTACTTGCTTGTAGCCACCGCCTCTGCTCAGGGCGACACTATAAGCGATTGGCAGCTGCTGGTTGTCTCGGACGGCGCTCTAACGCTCACGGGCGACAATGCTTCCTTCTGGGCGACAGATCAGGGGGGGCATTCATGGTCTGGAGCCGAAGTATCGCTCTACTCGCCCGCAGGCAATCTATTGGAGAAGGGTGTTACCGACAAAACAGGGCTTTGGCTGCCCTCCACGCGTGGCGCGGACGCTTCTCTGGCAATCGCCCGTGACACCGCAGGCCACATGGCAGCCGCCATCTTGACGGGCTCCGGCAAGCGCTGGAGCGATATAGCTCCTACTCTCCAGGCTAATCTTCAGACCGACCGCCCCGATTATCGTCCGGGCCAGCAGGTGAACTTCCGCTTGCTTTTTGAGACCGCCAGCCAAAGCGCGGCCCCCGCCACTCCATCTGTGGAGCAAGATGTTTCGGTGCTCCTCCTCACCCCCACAGGCGCGGTAGTTTCCGAGTTGAAACTCAAACCCGACAGCGTAGGTGGAGTTAGTGGCCTTTTCACCTTATCACCGGAGCTACGCCCCGGCCTCTATACCATAAGGGTGCGTGCCTCTGGCGGGCAGCGCGATTTCCCCTTGCAGGTAACACCCCTTTCCACTGACACTCTCAGCGTGTACCTAGCGCCTGGCCCTGCCACATGGGATGGCTCTACCTCCATCACGCGCACGGTGAGTGTCCTCGGCGCAAATGGTGAGCCGGCTTCGGGCGCACTGCTCACGGCAACGCTTGGCATAGATGGCGATAGCTGGGCTTCCACGCCAGTAGTCGCGACTACCGACAGCAATGGCCGCGCTTCTATATCCCTGGCGCTGCCTGCCTGGGCTTCGGCCTATAATGAGCCTGGCCTCTATATACGCGTGGAAAGCGCAGCGCCTGGCTTGCATGGCAGCGCCTCACAGTTCCTGGACCTCACATCAATACGTAGCGCGCAGCTTGGCACCAGGCAGTTGGTCTCTCCTGGCCTCGACCTCGCCGCTATTGCTATGCCTGCGGCTGGTGGCGCTATCCATTTGCGCCTGGTGAGAGTGGGAGAACAAGATATAAAGGGCGATACACTGGTCCTCGTCCAATCTCAAAGAGGAAAGCAATTTTCGCAGTCGCTTGATCTCTCCGCGAGAGGGGGCGACGTGACGCTCACCCTACCGGGGAGCTACGCGGGCGGCAAGGTGAGCTTCTACGGTGCGGGTGTCGCACTTTCGCGCGAGCTGGCGCTACTGCCAAAAGAAAGCGCTGATATGCTCCTGCGCGTCACGGCGCAGCCCACTGTTGTCGCAGGCACTCCGGTGTCGCTCACTCTAAGTATGGTGGATAGTGGGGGAGAGAGCCTTGCAGGAACCGCCTCTCTCCGGTTCGAGAGAGTGGCAGGCTCCTTGCCTGAAGAGGAATCACCTGGCTGGGAGCCGAGCATCAGCCTTGAGGCTAGTGGCCCGGTCACTGCCACAGTAGCTTCTCCTGCTTCTCCGGGCCTGTGGTACATGCTGGCTTCAGCCGCCACACCTGATGGGCGCGATGTGAGCGCATGGTCAGTGATTCAGGTGTTGCCCGGCCCTCACATCCAGCTTCCGCCGCCCCAAAAGGTCCAGGTGGGCACGCCACACCAGCTATCGATTGCCGTCTATAATCCAGACAAAGAAAGGGTCGCTTCAGATATAAGCGCCTCCGTCGAGGGTTCGTTACGCCTTGTGGGAGATAAGACACAATCGCTGCAAATTGATCCGGTAAGCTGGAACCGACTCAATTGGCAGGTGGTCGCCGGGGAGCCGGGTCTTTCCGGCCTCGCACTTTCCTTCTCGCCCAATGCGCACATTGCAGGCTACTGGAACCTCGATGTGCAGGTGGAGAGCAATCCCGGCACAAAGACAAGCTACGCTTCCGGCGTGCTTACGGGCGAGCAGACGGTGGGAGTGGTGGTGCCCTCCGGCATCCCGGAGGACGGGCTCCAGCTTGAGGTGCGCGCCTCTACTTCACTGCTGCCTACCCTCGCGAGCATAGCAGCAGGCATTGATGATGAAGCACCGCGCACAGGAGAAGAAGTCTCTGCGGCTGCTGCGCGGCTTAGCAATATCGCTTCCGTTGCTGCTGCCTACCGGCGTACCGGCTCGGACTACTCTGCTCCTGTTGAGCTTTCTTCTATTGACCGATCCTTACTTTTACAGCAACTTTACTCCTGGCAGCAAGCTGATGGCGGCTGGCGTCAGGGCGCAGCAAGCTCTGGTGCCAGCCAGATGACTACGACAGCAGAGGTGTTGCTGGCTATGCGGCGAGAGAGCCTTTCCTGGGCGGACGGTGGAAGCGCGCCTCAGCCCGCTGTAGATAGCTCGGTAATTTCTCGCGGCCTCGACTATCTATTATGGCAAATGTCGCGCCCAATTGAGGATTTGTCCACGACAGGAGCCCTGGATGAGCGTGCTTACAGCCTGTACGTGCTGTCGCTATATGGCGCTTTACAGCCCGAAAGCGCACGCCCTCTGATAGCTTATACCTCTCAGGCTAACGGTGGGGCAAGCCTTTCGAGCGGGGGCAAGGCGTGGCTGGCGCTTGCCCTTTGGCAGAGCGGAGACACGGAGGAGGGTGCACTGCTGATAAACAGGCTGGTTGGTGAACAGCCAGGCGTAGAAAGCAGTGCACAAGCTCCCATTCTTGAAGGGCTGATCACAGCGAGCTCCACTGCTCGCCAGGGCAAGACAGGAGCGCAAGACGCCTCTACCTATGACAGCGCGGCAATGGCCTATGCCCGGTCGCTCATGGAGTCGAGGCAAGGCACCGGTTGGCGCACACCTTCCGACACGGCTGACGCGCTCTGGGCACTTGCTCACTATGCGGTAGCTTTCGGCGAAAAAGCCCTGCCTGGCACACCTATCCTGACCTTGAACGACCACCCTGTGGACGCGCAGATAGCCCCACGTGACGGTAGCACGGTTTCTATGGCCCTTCCCGGCAGCGCCCTTCACCCTGGCACCAACTGGCTGAAGCTAAAAGCGCCGGCCAGCGGCCAACCTCTCTATTACAGCCTGACATTACGAGCCACAAGATGAGGATAGGGACGGGGACTGGGGGCTGGACTTCAGAAATTATTGCCACTCCCTGATCCTAATCCTTTGTTCAGGAGTACTATGGAACGACTAATCGTAGAGGGCGGTTATCCGCTTTGCGGTGAGATAACGCCCGCTGGAAACAAGAACTCGGCCCAGCCTATGCTGGCGGCTTGCCTCCTTACTGACGAGCCGGTGACTTTGCACAACGTACCTAACATAGAGGATGTGCGTACTCTCCTCACTATGCTGAGTGGGATGGGCGTACGGGTGGACTCTTCTCCTGGCGATAGCAAGCATACAGTTGTATTGCAAGCTAAAGAGGTTGGCAGGCAGCCCGACCGCGAGCTTGGCTCACGAGTCCGGGGGTCGCTCCTTATGGCAGGGCCACTCCTTGCGCGGACAGGGCACGCTGTGCTGGGGCAACCGGGTGGCGACGCGATAGGTCGCAGGCGTATAGACACACATCTCCTGGCCCTCAAAGCGCTTGGGGCCAACGTAGAGGTAGCAGGGGACCAGTATATAATGACCGCCGACAGGCTGCGAGGCGCTGAGGTCTTCCTGGATGAGGCCAGCGTCACAGGGACGGAGCAGGCTATCCTCGCTGCGGTCATGGCTGAGGGCGAGACAACAGTATGCAACGCCGCATCCGAGCCTCATGTGCAAGACCTTTGCCGGATGCTCAATACACTTGGCGCACATATTGAGGAGATAGGGTCAAATAGCCTCACAATAAAAGGGGTAAACGCCTTGCATGGCGGTGAGCACACGATAATGTCCGACCACATGGAAGTCGGCAGTTTTATAGGGCTTGCCGCTGTGACCGGAGGCGATCTGCGGATACACAAAGCTGTGCCTGAGCATATGAGAATGACCAATCTCGTCTTCAGCAAGCTGGGTGTAGAGGTAAGGGTCGAAGGCGACGACATAGTTGTGCCCGGTGGGCAGGAGCTCAGGGTAGCCAACGATGTGCATGACGCTGTGCCCAAGATAGATGATGGCATCTGGCCTGCCTTCCCTTCCGACCTTATGAGCATAGCCCTCGTAACGGCCACCCAATCAGAGGGCACGGTCCTGATCTTTGAGAAGCTTTTTGAGAACCGGCTCTTCTTTGTTGACCGGCTGATAGGGATGGGCGCACGCATCGTCCTCTGCGACCCTCATCGCGCTGTAGTAGTAGGCAAAGCACGGCTGCGCGGCGAGGAGGTATCAAGCCCCGACATACGGGCAGGTATGGCGCTTCTGCAAGCCGCTCTCTGCGCCGACGGCGAGAGCACGATCTTCAACGTGCGCCAGATCGACCGGGGCTACGAATCAATCGAAGGCCGTTTAGAAGCGCTTGGGGCGCACATTCGGCGCGCGTATGATTAGGATGCGGCGCAATAATGGACGACAAGATGGCCTTTACTCTACCTGGGCTGATGGCACCCAAAGTAGGGCCAAGGCAAGTTTTGCTCTGGGAGTCTTTCTACAGTAGTACCTTTGGGGCGCTGAGGTACTACTTTGATAGTACCAAGGGGGGATTTGCTGAGGTACCGATAGGCTATATACATAATAGAGGGTGCAGGCTAAGATAAGGGCAGAGAACAAAAGAGAAAAAACGCTGTCATGCTCCTCCTGGTTCGAGGCCCCCTAAAAAGGGCCTCTCGTTCTTTAACCCAGGGCAGTAACCTTCTTTTGCGCTGCCCTTGGTACGTGACTGTTCAGAATTAGGGTATAACCAAGTTCAAGAGGTATATATGTGCGCCCTCACCCCCAAACCCCCTCTCCCATGAAGGGAGAGGGGGCTTTAATTCTGCTGAGGACACAGGGGATACAGTTGTTCTCCCACAGGGGAGAGGGGGTTTGGGGGTGAGGGCGCACATATACCTCTACTCTGAACGGTTACCCTGATACAGTGTTGGAACTTTACATGGAACATAGGGGAGGAAGGCTAAGCTCCGGTGGTTTCTCTCTTTGATCTTCAAAGCTACCAAAGCAGCTTGAGCGCGGCCCTCATGCTTCTAACGGCCCTGGCTGCCCTGTCGGTCGGGTTGTGGGCGCTTGCTCGCGAGCGCGGCTCTGCCGTGAGCCTCATCTTTTTCCTGGTTACACTCAGCGTGGCAGCGTGGCTCGCCACCGGTGCGATTATTTACTCCGCCACTGACGAGCACAGGGCTCTGTGGTGGGCCAGAGCAGAGTTCATGAGCCTACCTTTCGTTGCGCCCGCTATCTACCACTTCAGCGTGGGGGTTCTGGGCCTTCACAAGAGGTCACGCAAAGTCGTGTGGACTGGGTGGGGTCTCGCGCTTTTCTTTTCGGCGGCGGGCGTGAGTAGCAACGCGATGGTAGAGGGGGTGTCCCGTTATCCGGGGGGTTATTACAGCAATTTTGGCGTGCTTGGCTTGCCTTTTGCCATCTTCTTCTCCGGCTTCCTTGTTGGGAGCATGCTTCACTACTGGGGAGAATACAGGGTAGCAGATGAAGGTGTACGTAAAGCGAGCATTAAGTGGCTGCTGATAGCGTTCGGTGTGGGCTGCCTGAGCGTGCTTGACTTTGCCCCAGTCTATGGATTAGCAGGGTATCCTCTCGGCTACGCGGCTATTCTTGGTTTTATAGTAGTAACGGCAACCACTATACGGCGTTTGCGTTTGGTGAAGATGGAGGTTGCGTTCACAGCCAATGAAATAGTCAGCACGATGGGCGATGCGCTGCTGATTGTTGATGCGGAAGGGGTCGTCAAGCTGGCGAACAAGGCTGCGGGCGAAATATTCAGCGTGAGCGTAGAGGAGCTAACGGGTAAGATGGTGACGGCGGTAACGGGCGACGGCCACTTTGCAGATCAATTGCAGGCGATAATAGAGGTGGGGCTTACGCAAAGCTATGAACTGGACTACCGCCCAGGAGGAAGAAAGCCGAGAGTTTTGAGCCTCACTACGTCGGTCATAAGGAGCCAACCCACGGCCACTCTTTGCATAGCACGGGATATTACCCTCAGCAAGCAAGCCGAGAGGGGAGCCATGCTGCTGAAGGAGGAGCTTGAGCAAAGAGTGGCCGATAGAACTTTACAGCTGCAAGACGTGCATAGAGAGTTATGGAACGAGTTGACCAGGAGGCGGCAAGTAGAGCAGACGCTCAGGGAGCTAGCCACCCACGACGATCTGACGAAGCTGCACAATCGGCGGGAGATGAAGCTCTCCCTGGCAGGAGAGATCAGACGCAGCCTGCGGTACAAGCGCCCATTTTCACTGGTGATGCTTGACATTGACCACTTTACGCAGGTGAACGAGAAGTACGGCCCGCAGGTGGGAGACGAAGTGTTGCGCTGGGTGGCCGGTATGCTAATCGAGAAGATGCGAAGCACAGACTGTGTGGCCCGCTATGGCGGCGAAGAGATGGCGATCCTACTTCCTGAAACAACGTATGTTGAGGCATATCAGGTGGCTGAGGACCTGCGCTTACTTGTGGCTGGGCACCTCTTTGTCTTTCCCAGGAGTAGTGGAGAAATCTCCCCTTTCTCTGTTACGGTGAGCCTGGGGGTAGCAGAGCTTACTAAGGATATCGCGTCAGTAGATGCTCTTATCGAGGCGGCTGATCTGGCGCTTACCGACGCCAAAGCCCAGGGCCGCAACTGCACAGTCCACTATTATCCTGAAACGGCAAAGCTGGATATTTCGGGCGGGGATCACCAGCAGCCATTCCTGTAAGAGTGGTCAGTGGCCGGTGTATGATTAATGGTAAGTTGTGGGGTGGTTGGAGCAGGGTGGGGGTGGGGATGGAGAAGGGCGCAGTTGAGGCGCAGTTGTAGGCGCAGATATGGGACGGCTGCCGGTGCCTTGTAGCGCGGGCGCATCTGGTCTGGTGGGTGGGTGGGAAGGAGAGGGGGCACCCTCACCCCCAAACCCCCTCTCCCATGAAGGGAGAGGGGGCTTTCTCCCTCACCCCTTGCCCCATCTCTCATGAAGGGAGAGGGGGCTTTACTGACACTTACATAAGAAACTAATAAAAACCAGGTTGGCTGATACAGCCTTT
>JADMIH010000128.1 GCA_015478675.1 Chloroflexota bacterium
CCTTCATGGGAGATATACTCCCCAGCAAGAAAGCCCCCTCTCCCTTCATGGGAGATATACTCCCCAGCAAGAAAGCCCCCTCTCCCTTCATGGGAGAGGGGGTTTGGGGGTGAGGGTGCGTAAGGGTACGCCTCCACAGCTACTCCTTCAAGATTGCTCCACCCTAACTCTGAACATTTACCGGCGGGCTTGACTTGACATTTGGGCTGTCGTATACTCAAAATTAGGCAAGACCGCCCGGCAAGTTCCATAATGCCACAACCTATAGCCTCGTGCATCAACGGGTGATTCTCAGCTACAAAGGGCAAGAGTTGCATGCGCTTGCCGCATCCTGGCGATCTCAAGCCGCCCGGGAGTAATGCCCACTGAATTCGCGGCTCTATTATCGAGAGATAGGGTAAATTCATGTCACAAAACTGTCCAAATTGTGGTTCGCCAAATCGTGAGACGAACCGTTTCTGTTCCAGTTGCGGCACAGCGCTTACGCCCAGCACCACGGGCGACCATGCTGCTGCCCCTGGGCCTGGCATGGCCCAGCTTGCGAGCGCACCGGGTGCTAGCTTAGAGCCGCCGCGCACTTATCTGGTGCAGCGTTGGGAGGGCGACCCTGCACCGGAGCTTCCCGGCGCTGTTGAGCAGCTTCCTCCGCTGGCAACACGGCCTGTCACTGCACAGCCCGCAAATGGAAGCGCCGCTCTTCCTTCAGCTCTCTTTACCCACCCCACCGAGCAGTACAACACCTCTACAGCTTACCAGGGATATACCTCCGGTGCAAGCCCGGTAGACACGGGCACCTATGTGCCATACACAGACAATGCAGCCAGGCATTTGGAGCGGCAGAAGAGCGGGCGCTCCTGGCTGCTGCCCGTGGTAGCTGTAGCTGCTCTGGTGCTCGTTGCTCTCGCTTTGACCGGCGCTTATCTCATCTCAAACAGTAGTAAAGCCCCTGCCCCTCTCTCCAGTGCTGTCGGCGCGGAACCGCCCGCCAACGCAAGTGAGTCCGACAAGATCAAGTATGTTGTCCGGCGCAGCAATCAGGAGCAGATTGACGCCTGGCATAACCTTGACCCTAACGTGCTCAAAGGAACGCGCATCGGCGATGTTCTCACCGAGAATGTCGATATGGTGCAGAAGCTCAAGGCACAGGGGCTCTATGCCATTCCTGTCAATGAGCGCCTTGATATTCTCGACGTACAGGTGAATGGCGACACAGCCACTGTTCACACTATCGAAGTGTGGACTGTCACCTTCTACAATAGCGCCGACAACAAGGTGGTGGACTCGAAAGGCCCCGACACCCTGACCGAAACGTACTCGCTTGTGAAGCAAAATGGCAAGTGGTTGATCAACAAGCTTGACATAAACACCGACCAGGGCACCCCAACCGCCCGTTAGGTCAACACATCTCCCGCCCTCACCCCATGCCCCTCTCCCTTCATGGGAGAAGAGCTGTACCCATAGCTCTTCCCATGAGTAAAGCCCCCTCTCCCTTCATGGGAGAGGGGGTTGGGGTGAGGGCAGGTGAGGGACAGGTGACGCACAATTACCTCTTGAACTTTGTTCCACCCCAACTCTGAACCCTTACGAAAATCCTTCACTTTGACAACACCACAAAGTCTATCCTGGCTCTTGACCAACCTGGCGGGCTGGGGCCTTCGCCGAGGCCACTCGCCGCAGCCCCCAGCCCGCCAGCATCATCAGCGCTGATGAGAGCGACAGCCACAACGGCATGGACGATGGCCCCGCTCCTGTTATGGGTGCATTGCTAGGGGCAGGTCCTTTCCCCGTATTAGCTGTTGGGAAAGGTGCGCCCGGTGGGGTCGGCTGGCTCTTGCCTATATCTGGACCCACTACGATAACTGGTGGCACCTCTTTTGTGGCCTGCGGTGTGGGCCGGACGGGTGCGGGGGTGGGCGCCAGGACCCTAGTCGCTGTGGCTGTGCCTGCGATCCCGCCCACCTTTACGGTAGCTGTCTCTATGAGCGGAGACGAGGTAGCCTTGCCACCGGTGGTCTGAGTGGGTACCGAAGTGATGCTGGGGATAGAAGTCTTCGACTGGCCTGTAGGCACAGGAGCAGGCGCGGTCGAGTTTGGCCTGGGAATGGTGCCCTGAGCCGTTTGTTGCGCTGCGGGCGGCTGCGGGGAGGCAATATTGGCAGCCTGAGTGCCTACCGGCAGTGGCGCTCCGTTGCGGGCCACACTTACTGAGATGTCGCCATTTGCTGTTGCGCGAACCGCAGGCGTCAGGAGGGGTATTGAAGCCGAGTTTCCGCCGAGCGGCGACTGGATGTCCTTGTTTTGCGCCTCTCCGCCCTGAGCGACAGCTTGGCCCCCCTCCTTCGTTTCGCCTTGTGATGTGACGCCGCGCTTGACAGGCGGTATCTCGTCTCTCTGGCTGCTATCGGTAGCTGCGCCCCCCGGCGGTTGCGCCAGGTTGCCGTTCGCCCCTTGCGGCGACCCCGCATCTGTACTGCTTGTGGCTGTGGGCTGTAGTGCAGCAACAGTCGAAGTTACAGCGGGCTGTGCTGTATTTGTGCTCGTAGCTGTATCCGGTGGCGTAGCAGCAGGCGTATCAGTGGCCTCTGCGGTAGGCGAGCCCTTAGGGGGTGGTGGGCTGCTAGGAGTCGGCGTTGCTTGCCTGCGCTTGATAGGTGGTGGCTCGGAGGCAGGGGTAGCGCTGCTATCGCTAATGGCAGTCGGTTGCGCCGTGTTAGTTGCTGCTTCAGCAGTGCCTGCCACAATCGCGGTAGCCGTGCCTGCGGGCTGCGTGCCTGCGGGCTGCGTGCCGGTGGGCTGCGTGCCTGCGGGCACAGTGGCTTGCGGCGGAGCCTGGTTTACGCCCACACTCCACACCATCACCTGGCCTGACGAGGCCATAAAGATGGTTCCATAAGGGAGGTAAACAACAGCGTCTTGCTCCGCGCTGTTGGTGATCGAGAGAGTGCCTTCGCCTTCGGTGGGCGCGCTTGCGAGGGCACTCAGTGAAAGCGGAGCTATCCTCAGTTGACCCTGTGTCGCCAGTTGAATCAGGGAGCGTCCATCCGGGTTCCAGCTTGGCAAGCCGGGGGCGTTAACTGCCGCTGTGGCGATTCGCTGCGCCGTGCTGTGGTTTGGATCGGACCAGGTGCCCGTTTGCGCCCACCAGACCGCGATCGCAACCTGCTCCGGCTCACTATCAGCATATCCCCAATCTATTCCATAAAAGAGGGTAGTGCGAAGACGATCATTGGCTAAAGAAGGCGTTGCCAGCCTATAAGACCCTTGAGGCGATCCACCCGGCTCCATCGCGAGGCCGCGCACCTGCAAGTACGCCGTGCCCCCGGCAGGCACCGTGACGGCATCGGCTGGCACAGCCCTCAGTGGCGCAGCCGCAGCAATTTGGCTGCTTTGGCCGCGTAAGAAAGCGCCTGCAAGCACCAAAACTAAAGACAAGCGGCATAATCTGCTGACCTGAGATGGACGGAGAGCGAACCTGGGCTTAGTCACAATGTCGTCTGCCTTTCGGGTTACGAAGGTTGCTCGCTGAGTATACAATGCTCAACAAAACTTTGCAAACCAAATAGCCTTTGGTAAGCGTTCAGAGTATGGGTTACAGGAGTGTATTAAAGCCCCCTCTCCCTTCATGGGAGAGGGGCATGGGGTGAGGGCGGGTGAGGGTAGCTGAAGGTGAGGGTACACACTTACCTCTTGAACTTTGTTCTACCCTATTCTGAACTCATACACCTGTGAAAAGATTGGCACGCTTCTTGCGCCTAATGCGACTTGGCCGGTAATGCGCTGCTGCGGCTGGTCATTCCCCTTACAATAAAATCCTTTCTCAGAATCAGGTGGTTTATATGGATGTCTCCCTTGAGATGAACGCCGAGCAGTCAATGAGGGTATCACCTACCCTTATCGCTGTCAACTACATTCTTGCTTTATCCTCTCAAGAACTGCAAAACGTGATCAAACAAGAAGCTGAGGATAACCCCGCCTTTGAGCTAACTGAGCATCAAACCTGCGCCATCTGCGGTGATCAGCTAAAGCACGGCGTTTGCTTCAACTGTGTGCGTGGCACAAGCTCCACAAGCAGCCAGGACGGTAATGATGACTTTAGTTACAGCGCATTCAACTACCGCGAAGATGGAGCCGATGGTAACTTCACCGGTGCTTCCTCCGACGACGAAGAGTTCGATCCCGTCTCTCTTGTCGCCGCCGAACCCAGCGTCAAAGAGCGTCTTTTGCTCGACTTGCGCTCTGCTCTACCCAGCGACGATTTTTTCATCGCTGATTATCTCGTCGGCAACCTCGATGACAGGGGTTTCCTCGCCGCCGAGCCGGAGACTATCGCAGACGATCTCGCTGTCTCTATCGCGCGCGTGCAAGCTGTGCTTGAGACACTACAGCGACTTGGCCCTTCCGGTATAGGCGCACGCGATCCGCGAGAATGTCTCCTGTTGCAGCTCAATTATGTTGAACAGGAGAAAGGCGCACCGCCCCATGTCCGCCAGGTCCTGGAGAACTACTTTGTTGAGCTTGGCGAGCATAAGTACAGCCATATCGCCCAGAAAATGAACATCACACTTGACCAGGTAGAGGCCGCCCGCGACTATATTCGCAACAATCTCACACCCTTCCCCGTCACCTGGGCCGATGATGAAGTGCCCACCTGGGGCAGCCCTTCCAAAGCCCAGTATGTCTCCCCTGATGTAATAATCAGAGAAGTAGATGGCGAGTTGATCGTCGAAGTTGTGGAGTCGCGCCGCTTCTTTATGAGGGTGAACCCCCTCTACAGCCAGATGGCTAGTGACCTGCGCACCAAAGGCGCCACCTACTCGGAGGACGACAAGCGCCATATATACCAGTATGTATCACGCACCAAGCTCTTTATCTCAAACATCAAGCAGCGCCGCGAAACAATAAGCAAGATTGCTCGTGCCCTGATGATATACCAGAGAGAGTTCCTTCTCCATGGCGTTCGCTCTCTCAAGCCCCTTACACGGGCGCAGATCGCTGAGGCTACGGGCCTTCATGAGTCGACGGTGAGCCGCGCAACCGCAGGCAAATATATCATGCTCCCCAACCGTCAGGTTGTGCCTTTCTCCGATTTCTTCACCGCGTCGCTCAGCGTGAAAGACATAATCAAAGAAATAATCGTGCAGGAAGGGCGCCCAATGGCCGACCGAGAGATCGTGGCACGCCTTCGCGAGCGCGGCATAAGGATCGCACGCCGCACCGTCGCCAAATACCGGAGCCAACTCGGCATCTTGCCTTCTACGCTCCGTTAGTTCTCCTTTCCAGGGCTAAGCTAAATATGGGATTGACACCTCTGCACAAACTCGAAGAGATGATCCGCGCAGGAGATGCTGTTGAAGACGGCGAGCTCATTGCCCTTCTCGGCAAAGAGAGCTTGATTGCTGTCCCTTTACAGGGAGGCGGCGAGCGGCACCTTCCCAGCGGGGAGATACTCTCAGTTCTCGCGGGCAGCGCGGGCCTTTCGATCGCGCAACTGCTTTCCCGAAGCTTTCGTATGAGCGCCGAAGAGATAGATGCTGCCTGCACATTCATCAACCTGGTGCAATTCGCAGGCGCTGATCCCCCAGAAGCAGCCCAGAGTGGGCCTGAGCAGCCGCTTCAGCCTCTCGACAGCTAACCTGCAAAGGTAGCTTATCACCCCGAAGCCTCCACCTCTACCCCACCCTCTCCCCAGCGTCCCCTGTCGAAACTCCTTTGAAATTAAGTAGAATTACTGATGCGCCGCCCCGCGCCAACTGCTATAACAGAAATAGCGCATACTTCTCCTTTGCACTTTTGTACAACCTTGCCGGGTGGTAAGTCGCCCTTGACCCGTTACCGCTTATGCCGATAGGACATCCTTGCATGACACTTTCAACTCCCAATCGACAGCGTAAACCCCAGAAGAGTGTAGTCGCGAGGTTCCACGCACCGGGTTCGCCGCAGTCTATCCTGGTCGGTTGGCGGGTTAAGCAGCTTCGCTTGCGCCGCAAACTTACACAGACCGATGTCGCCCGGCTGTCGGGACTAGACGTCGCCTATGTCAGCCGCATTGAGAGCGGCGCTGTGCGTTTCCAGCCTAAGCCCGGCACCGTAGCCCGTATATTAGATGCGCTTAATGCCACCCACATCGAGCGCGACGCCGTCTTCCACACCGAAGCGCCCCCACTCTCTCGCGCTGACGTAGCTAAGAGGGTCGAGCAGGTTGCGGCCCACCAAGAGAATAGCCCCATCCCCGCTACACTCCTTGATGAGCGCTGGTTCCGCTGGTACCAGAATCGCGCATCGCGTGCCGTCCTGGGGCTTACAAGCGACGCCTACACAGGCCACCTCGGTGAGCATGTACTGGAAGGCCTGATCAGGCCCTCGTCGCCCGTTTATCCACGCCTCACCGATGACGCGCGCAGGGCTTTCTTTGCCTCTCTTGCTTATGCTTTCAAAATTACCTTCGCTAACCAGCAGTTCGACTGCTGGTACCTCGATCTGGTCAGCCGTCTCACAAGAGATCCCGCCATACAGGACCTGTGGGAGAATCCACCTGACGCTTGTTCCCTCTTCCTGGATCGGCATGACGTAACGGTGGTCAACGCCCAGGTAGGTGTACTACGCTTCCACGGGCAACTCAACCGCCTGCGTAGAGATTCACGCTTCATCCTCTTGCAATGGCACCCAGCAGACACAGCCACCACCAAACGCCTTGCCAGGCTAAACGCCTCCCCAGAGTTCTCCGACACCGCTCAGGTTTCCACTATAGCTTCGTAGCTCCTCATCACCGGAATAAACACCCTGGTTTGCCAATAAAGAAAGCCCATCCACACTTGCGGAGATGGGCTGGCCTTCTCGGTGGTGCATTCGTGCCTATGCCGCACAGCCACCCCCAACCCCTCCCCCCTTGTGGAAGAGGAGGCATGGGGTGAGGGAGAAAGCCCCCTCTCCCCTTGTGGGAGAGGGGCATGGGGTGAGGGCAGGCGAGGGCGGGTTTGGGGTGAGGGCTGAACACCCACGCAACACACCGCACACCGCGCTTGCCACACGCACTTTGTCGGTATATAATCCTACTGATCCACCCGTTCCGTTTCAGCTACCCAATTACCCAATCCTTTACTCCCAGGAGCATACACCTGACCATGCCTATGCGTTTCAGCGCACTAGCCGCCACCCTTGAGGTTCTTGAGCCTGTTACCAGCCGTACCCAGATGATCGGCATCCTCGCCGATCTCCTCAACCAGGCCAGCTCCGAAGAAATTACAGAACTGGTCTACCTGACTCAAGGCCGTCTCCTGCCGGAGTTCATTCAGGAGGAATTCGGCATGAACGAGAGGCTAATCTTCCGCTCGGTTGCCCAGGCCTACAGCGTCCCCATCGAAGAGGTCAGCGCCCTCTTCAAGCAGAAAGGCGATGCGGGCCTCGTCGCCAACCACTTCGCGGCACGTCATGAAGGCCTATCAGCCGGCCACGCCTTATCGCTCACCGAGCTTTACCGGAGTCTGATGGCTATCACAAAGGCAGTCGGCTCCGGCAGCCAGGAGGCCAAGGTGAGCCTGCTGGCTAACCTTTTTTCGCAGCTCTCCCCACTCGAAGCCAAACATATCGCCCGCATTGTTGTGGGCCGCCTGCGGGTCGGCATTGGCGACCCCACGCTCATGGATGCCTTGTCGCTGGCGAAGGCAGGTGATAAATCTTTCCGCCCCCAGATCGAGCGTGCTTATAACCTTTCCAGCGACCTCGGCCTCGTGGCACGCACCCTCTACACTTCAGGTGTGGAGGCCCTCGAAACAATTCAGGTGAAAGTGGGCAATCCTGTGCGCATGGCCCTTGCCGAGCGTGCTGACAGCGCAGAAGAAATAGTCGCTCGCCTCGGTAGATGCGCCGTTGAGCCTAAATTCGACGGCTTCAGGATGCAAATACACAAAGATGCCGACCAGATAAGTATCTTCTCGCGTGGCCTCGAAAACCTCAGCGGCATGTTCCCTGATGTCGTGGCGTCCGTACATAAGCAGATAACCTCTACCCAGATGATACTGGAGGGTGAGGCCCTCTCCTATGACCCCGAGACGGGAATCTACCAGCCCTTCCAGGTGACTTCACAGCGCAGGCGCATCCACAACATCGACCAGATGAGCGAGTCTCTCCCCCTGCGCTTGCTCGCCTTTGATGCCTTGCTTGTAGATGGACGTGACCTCACGCGCGCACCTTACACAGAGCGGCGCAACGCCCTCCTCGGCGCTATACAGCCCCACACCGGCCTCGGAGGTATTCAGCCCGCTACCAACATCGTCACCGAAGACCCTGAAGAGATACTCCTTTTCTATGAGGACTCCCTCGGCGAAGGGCTTGAGGGGATAGTCGCCAAGCGACTGAGCGGCGCTTACGACGCGGGCAAGCGTGGCTTCAACTGGATCAAGATGAAGCGCTCGTACCAGACGCAATTGCGAGATACTGTAGATTGTGTCATAGTGGGCTACGACTACGGCAAAGGCAGGCGTGCCGCCTGGGGTATCGGCTCCCTGCTCGTCTCTCTCTACGACAAGGAGACCGACATGCTCCCCTCTGTAACCCGCGTGGCGAGCGGTCTCTCAGATCAGGGCTGGCGCGAACTCTGCAAGAAGCTCGAAGCCGACCGGATTGACCATCGTGATCCCCGTGTGCAAAGCGTTCTCGTCCCTGACAATTGGGTTGTACCACGCTACGTGATCGAGCTACAGGCCGACGAGGTAAGCCGCTCGCAGATGCACCCCGCAGGCAACTCCGCCGGCTCGCCAGGCTATGCGCTGCGCTTCCCCCGCATAGTCAAAGAACGATCCGACAGAGAGCCACAGGACGCCACCAGCGTCGCCGAGATAATAGAGCTGTACAACATGCAGGGTAAAGGCGACACCCGCGGCAAGCGAAAACACGAAGAGTAGTGCGTACTCCGTGCTACTCCTCACGCCTTCGCCCAGGAGGAGTAAATGTTCAGAATATCCCATGACCCTACGGGCCACCAACCGACAATGAAAATAGGCTCTCAGCAGCCTATTTTCAGAAGAACAAGGGTTAGAGGGCACAAAGCCCCCTCTCCCCTCGTGGGAGAGGGGCATGGGGTGAGGGGCGGGTGAGGGGCGTGCACCCGCACAGTTACCTCTTGAACTTTGTTCCACCCCAACTCTGAACAGTTACCAGGAGGAAAGCCTTTGGCAGAGATCAGCAGGCAGGCTACTATTGATGCTTCGCCTGAGCAGCTATTCAGATATGTCTCAGACCCCTACAATGCTCCCAGCTACATTAGCTCAATCATCAGGATAGTCTCCGGGCCGCAAGGGGCTGCAACACAAGGACATACATGGCAGGCTGATGCCAACTTTCTTGGGCACAACCGTTCAGTGCGATTGCGCCTCGACGCGATACGCCAACCCTACTTTATCCGCTTCAGCATGGATGGCGACCCGCCCGTCTCCCTTTCCCTGCATCTCACACCAGATGGTAAAGATAAGACTCAGGTCCACCTCACCCTGGATGTAGCAAGCATTCCAGCCATATTCCTCTCCGCACTGATGGGCAGCCTCCTTTCCGCTGATATCTCCCGCCTGAAGGAGATCATGGAAAAGTAAGGCAACCTGGCTCCTTACACCCTCACGCATTACGGAGTACGCTATAGCCGCAAGGATACCTATATGCAAGAATTAGAGAAGAGGATTGCTCAACTGCGCCTCTTGCTTGCCGACATTCAAGGCAAGCAAGCTCATCTCTCCGTCATGGAGAGCCAGTATAAATCTCAACTGACGCGAATAGTAGAATTCGCCGTCTATCGCGACGGCGATGTCGCCAACGCTCTTTCCCTCATGGCAGAGGTACAGGGCAAGCTTGACGACGTGCTGCACTCCACCTCTCACCTGAAGATGATAGACGACAAAGCCACCATCGAGCTTGAGGTGCTTCTACTTACCAAGCGTGTCTCCGAAGCCCGCGCTCAGCTTGCTGAGCTTGAAGCCCGGCGCCAGGAGCTATCAGGTAAACTCTCCAATCTGCCCAAACATCCCACCCCATTGACCCCCGCCGAAAGCTCACAGACGGCGGATATTCCGCTCATAACCGAGGAAGTAGCCAACATCGCACAGGAGATTACTCGACTGAACAACCTTATCATTGACGCAAGCGAACGTGCTGCTCGAACTATCCAACCCTCCACCCCCGGCGAAAAGCTGTAGCACCCTATGCTCCTCGCCGCATCCTCCCGCCAACGCCCTGGCCGCCCTGGCCGCCGGCCAGCCAACCGGCTCGTGCGCCCCGCTATCCTATTGGGCCTTGCCTGGGGCGCGCTAGATCAGCCGTTGCAGACATTTGTGAGCAGCATGGCAGGCTGGGCCTCCTATGCTTTGTGGCTCTTGCTCCTCGTGCCCTTGCTCTCGCTCCTCGCTCGTGGACGGCACCCTGTGACGATGGGGTGGGTCTGCGCCCTCTTCTGGAGCGCAGCTGTCGTGAGCTACTATGGCTATTACCTCGCCCAATTATCTCTCGGTCTCGGAAGACAAGGAGCGTCTATCGACATCGCCAGCATAGGCGGCCTGCGCGTCGCATGGAATCTCGCTCGGACCTCCCTTCTACCCTACACAGCAGTAGCAGCCGTGAGCGGCTTTGCCTTTGGCTGCGCCTTCGGAGTCGTCCAACACTGGGTGCATGACTTCTTCTTCCGGCGTAATCCCCACGACACGCAAAGCTCCCAGGGTGAACTATAGGTAACTTGTACATGACCCCTCGGACCACCAACAGGCAATGAAAGTAGGCCGCCGAGAGCCTATTTTCAGAAGAATAGGGGTTAGACGGCACAAAGCCCCCTCTCCCCTTGTGGGAGAGGGGGTTGGGGGTGAGGGCGGGTG
>JADMIH010000129.1 GCA_015478675.1 Chloroflexota bacterium
CGAACCCTGATGAAGGAATATGGCGTCTCCAAAGCGACGGTTTATCGCTACCTCCAGGACACCATGCCCTCCAAGACACCATGAACTCTAGAATGCACCGTTCTGGGGGGATATGCAAAAACCCCAGTTTGCAGCCAATGCGGCCTGACTTCACCAAACCGGGAATATAGAAACCCCGATGGACTTCAATCTGCCCCCGGTTTTGAATGGCCTCCAGAGTCACGCAGATGGATGTGACCACCAACAGCCGGCCCACGTAACCTGTCCGTCCGGTATGCACTACTACCAACTGGCCTATGTACCCCGCCCTTATTTCTGCCAGGAACCCTGACAAAGGTGTTTGGGAACTGTTGACCGTGCCGGCGGTTGCCGATGTGTCATGTGTAACGACATACATATCCATAGTTTCTTATCGTATCAGCCCAGTTAGTAGCTAGAGACGCTGAGCTCTTCCATTTTGCCGGTCGTGAGAAATACGACGCGTTCGCAGATATTCGTGACCCGGTCGGCTATCCTCTCCAGATTATGTGAAACCCACAGCAGGTGCGTGGCGCGGTTGATCGTGCCGGGATCCGCCATCATAAAGGTCAGTAGCTCGCGGTAAACCTGCTCATACAATTGATCAACAATGTCATCTTCTGCCGCGATCTTGCGAGCGCTCTCAGCATCACGGTTCATAAAGGCGTCCATGCTGCGCTGCAACATAGACCTGGCCTGCTCCTCCATACGGGGAATGTCTATTAAAGGCTTCAGCGGTGGTTCGTCACCGGTCAGGATCGCGATCTTCGCTATACCCTCGGCGTGGTCGCCCATACGCTCAAGGTCCGTGATGATGTTGAGCACTGCGGCCAGTACCCGCAAGTCCGAGGCTATCGGTTGCTGAGTAGCAATCAAGAGAAGACATTCTTCCTCTATACCGAACCGCTGCCGGTTGATCTTGCTGTCTTCGTTGACAACTTCCTGAGCAAGCTTCAGGTCCCGCGTTCTAAGTGCAGTTACCGACCGCCCTATTGCTTTCTCCACCATGCTGGCCAGGACCAGCATATCTTCCTGCACCCTTTGTAGTTCCTTCTGGAAAACTTCTCTTGGCATAACATGCTTCCTTTCAGTAAACCTCAGCATTGAGGTATAGTGGGTAACCCGCCCGACCCTGGCTTTGCCCGTGCTCTGTTCTGTGCCTAACCGATGCGACCTGTAATGTAAGCCTCGGTGCGAGGGTCCTGAGGGGTAGTAAACACCTGCGTTCTGGAGCCTACCTCGACCAGTTCGCCCGCTTTGTCTTCCCCCATCATGAGCACCGCCACCTGATCCGAGGCGCGCGCCGCTTGCTGCATATTGTGGGTCACGATAACAATCGTCACCGTTTCTTTAAGCTCCTGCATCAAGTCCTCGATTTTAAGGGTGGAGATGGGGTCAAGAGCGGAAGCGGGTTCGTCCAGGAGGAGCACGTCAGGCTGTACCGCGAGCGCTCTCGCTATGCAGAGACGCTGCTGCTGCCCACCGGAGAGTGAGGTAGCCGGATCGTCTAGCTTGTCCTTGACTTCCTCCCAAATAGCAGCTCTACGAAGTGCGCTTTCCACTTGCTCCCTCAATTCTTTCCCCTTACCCATCCGTGCTATTGAAAGACCCACAGCCACGTTGTCGTAGATGCTTTTGGTCGCCAACGGGTTAGGGCGCTGGAACACCATGCCGACGGCCCTGCGTACTTCCCCTGCGTTCGCCTCGCGGTATATGTCCGTGCCTTCTAGCAGCACCATATCTGAAACCCGCGCTCCAGGTATGGTCTCGTGTATCCTGTTGATGCACCGTAACACGGTGGATTTACCAGAGCCGGAAGGCCCGATCAGTGCCGTTATTTTATGGCGCGGTACTTCAAGGCTGACATCTCTCACAGCGTGAAACTTTCCATACCATGCATTCAGACCTTGCAAGCTGAGCGCGCTGCCTTCTGTTTGTCTAAGTGGTGGCGGTTCAACCGGCGCTGCTGTTTGTGCGTCGCGCACAGTTACATTCATATATTGCTCCCTTAGTTCTCTATACCTCTTCATGCAGTGACTCGCACTTGCACTGCGCTTCCCGCAATTACAGTATCGTTGCTCGATTAGCCGAACCGCCCGGTTATGAAGTCCTCGGTCTCTCTTTGCCCGGGGGTGAGGAACATTTGCATGGTAGGTCCCATTTCCTTGATCGTGCCCTGGAGAAAGAAGGCGCAGTACTCGGAGACACGCGCGGCTTGTTGCAGGTTGTGCGTTACGATAGCGATCGTGTACCGCTTCTTCAGCTCGTTAATCAAGTCCTCTATCTTGCCCGTCGAGATGGGGTCAAGCGCGGCGGCAGGCTCGTCCATCAGAAGCAGTTCCGGGCGCAGAGCAACTGCGCGTGCTATGCATAGGCGCTGCTGTTGTCCACCCGACAGGGCGAAGGCGGACTTTTTCAGCTTGTCCTTCACATCCTCCCACAGAGCCGCCTCCCTGAGGCTTTGCTCCACGCGGTCCGCGATCGCGCCCTTCGGATATTTATGCACTCGCAGGGCGTAAGCTACGTTCTCGAATATAGACTTGGGGAACGGGTTGGGGCGCTGAAAGACCATACCCACCCGCAGCCGCAGCTTCACCACGTCTATATTGTTGCCAAGCACTTCCTGACCATCTAGCGTAAGGCTGCCTTCGGCCCGTGCTGACGGTACCACGTCGTTCATCCTGTTGATCGTGCGCAAGAATGTCGTCTTCCCGGAGCCGGAAGGTCCGATAAGCGCCGTTACCTGCTTCTCCCGTATGTCCAGATTGATGTCATACAGAGCTTGCTGGGTTTCATAGTAGAAGTTGAGATGCCGGCTGCTTACTTTCACGGTTGCGTTGGAATTTGCCTCGTAAATGGGACGCAACCCCGTCAACAACGACCTGGCCGCCACACCTCCGTTTAGCGTGTCCCCCCCACCGTTCTTGCTCATGGCTGTTGTGCTGCTCATGTTTTGTAAACACCTTTCTTGCGCGTCTTCTTTAATCTACCTTGTGCCTTCTGTTGCACCGGCTTTCGTGACTTTTCAGTGCTACGGTGCCATTATGCTATAGTGACTTACTGTATCCTGGTACCTCGCCCCCGCGTCGTCAGCCTCAGCAACAGCGCGCCGAGGGCCACCCCCACCACCAGCACTAGAGCCGCACCATACGCCTGCTCGTGCCATACATCGTAAGGCCCGCGGGCATACTTGAGTATTCTCAAGGTCACCTCGTCTGTGGGCTGCCACAGGCTTGCGAGCCAATCGGTTGGCATGAACTCGTTGCCCAGGGCGGTCAGTATGAGTGGCGCCGTCTCGCCCGCTACGCGAGCCACGGCCAGCACGCCGCCCGTGATTATCCCGGCCCGTGCTGCCGGCAGCACCAGCCCAACCGTTACGCGCCATGTGGGTATGCCGAGGGCAAGACCTGCTTCGCGTATGCTGCCCGGCACCAGCCGCATAACGTCTTCGGATGTGCGGGCGATGATCGGCATCATGATGATGGCAAGCGCGATACCACCCGCGACCGCCGAGAAGTTGCCCATCGGCTTCACAACCGTTATGTAGACGAAGATGCCGACGATGATTGAAGGGATGCCTGTAAAGGTGTTGACTGCGATCCGTGCTATGTTCGCAAATCTGCTGCCCGCAGCCGCTTGCTCCGACAGGTAAGTACCAATCATGATACCCACCGGCACTCCCAGCAACGATGCGATTGTCACAATCGTGAAAGTGCCCAGTAGCGATGTAACTATCCCGCCGCCCGCCTCACCGACCGCACCGGGCGGCTTGGTCAGGAAGTCCCAGTTCACAGCGCCAAAGCCTTTTATGAGCAAGAACACCAGCAGGTACACGAGCAAACTCAGCGCCAGGAGCGCCGCAAGTCCAGTTACGACATTAGCCACAACATTGATACCGTTACGGCGTGCCCTGGCGCTTGCGCCTATGCGCCCTCGTAGGTTTCTGCCGGATTTCATACTTTGCGTGCTGTTCATTTGTCCGATTACTCCGTAAGGTTGTATGGTCCAAACACCCTAGGCTTTTTTACGCGCCACTGTTCTGTGCAGCCTGTTCATGCGCTGAAGTATGAAGTATCCCGCAACGTTCACAAGGGCGGTGATCACGAACAGGATCAGACCGGCTTCGACAAGCGAGGATAGGTAGAGATCAGATGAGACCTCGTTGAACTCGTTGGCGATAATGCTGGCGAGGGTGTAGCCCTGGTCGAAAACGGTCTTTGGGAACTGGAAGCCACCGCCTATGGTCATAGCGACCGCCATCGTCTCACCGAGCGCGCGGCCCAGCGACAGCGTGATAGCTCCGAAGATGCCACCACGCGCATAGGGTAACACCGCGTGCCGCAGCACTTCCCACCTTGTGGCGCCGAGCGCGAGCATAGCCTCTCGTTGGCTATCGGGCACCAGGAGCAGGGCTTCCCTGGAAAGTGACACGATAAGAGGCAGGAGCATTATCGAGAGGATGAGCGATGCGGCCATGATGCCCACGCCATAGGGCGCGCCGTTGAAGATAGGTATATCACCAAGGTGCTGCTGGATCCAGGGTTGCACATTCTGCTGGAGCCAAGGCGACATTACAAGCAAACCCCACAGGCCGTAAACAACGCTGGGAATAAACGCCAGCAGCTCGATAAGGAAAGCTACAGGCTCACGCAGCCAGCGTGGAGCGTACTCCACCAGGTAGATAACAGCCGCCAGGCCGATAGTACCCGCAAGCAGCATAGCTACTGCCGCCACAATAACGGTATCCACGATGAAGGGCGCGGCGCCGAACTTCAAGTTAACGGGGTCCCAGGCCTCCTGTGTAAAGAACGAGAGCCCCGAGTACTGGATCGAGGGCATGGCCTGAGCAACCAGCACAACCACGATGCCCGCGAGGATCGCCAGGAACAGCCAGACCGCGCCGCGCAGCGCCCCGCCAAACAACAGGTCTCCCATATTGCGCGAGCGTCCGGGGGGAACGACCGCTGAAGCACCCGCAGTATCTATTACTGTGGCCCGCTCAAGCCCCACCATGGGCGCGCCTTCTGTGCGCTCCTGGAGCGGCTCGGCCTCCGCTTCGTCCTTCTGTTTTTCGTCTACTATTTCTTTCATCAAGCCTGCTCTCCAGGATTTCCTTTATGTTCTCTTATGAGCCTGATCCTCAAATCGGTGAACCAGGCTCATGTAGAAGTACCCACATGAACCTGGCCGGTAGCTATCGAGGAGAGAATGGGGACCTGAGATAGCTCAAGACGCCAGGTCCCCTCTAGTAGCCGGTTTATGTTACGGGAAGCAGTTGCCCCCGCCGCACTTCAACTTGGCAATTTGGGCCTCAACACGCTGCTGAATAGAGCGAGGCAAAGGTGAGTACGAGAGTTGCTCTGAGTACTGCTGCCCATCATGCGAGGCCCACCAGAGGAAGTAGGCCAGGATCTTACCTTTGTTCGCGTCGGGCTGATTGGTATAGGCAAGTATCCAGGTGGTACCCGCGATGGGGTAAGCATCCGCGCCTGGCGCATTCGTGATCGAGTAGCGAAGGTCCGCCGGGATCGATGTATTGATAAGGCTGTCGGCCGCGTCTGCTACATTGCTCGCCGTGGCGTCAACAAACTTGCCCGACTGGTTCTTGAGCAGCGCATAGGGGAGATTGTTGCTCTTGGCATAGCCAAGCTCAATATAGCCAATGCCGCCTTTGGTAAGCTTGATCTGGTTGGTCACACCTTCGTTACCTTGCGCGCCGATGCCGCCCGGCCACTGCACCGAGGTGCCGCGACCTACTTTGCTTTTCCAGTCAGGGCTTACCTTGTTCAGGTAATCAGTGAAGATGTCGGTTGTGCCCGAACCATCTGAGCGGTGTACTACCGCTATTGGCTGGTTGGGCAGGGTCACGCCAGGGTTGAGCGCGGCGATTGCCGGATCGTTCCAACTCTTGATGTTCAAGAGGTAGATATTCGCGATGGTCGTCCCATCCAGCTTCAACTGAGTTGCCACCTCTGGCAGGTTGTACGCCAAGACGACGCCACCCATGGCTATCGGTATATGGAGGGCGTTAGCTTCACCACCCGCCTGGCTGAACTGGTCGTTCGTGAGAGGTGCGTCGGTCGCGCCGAAATCCACGGTTTTTGCAAGGAACTGCTGGCGACCACCACCGGAGCCGATGGATTGGTAATTAAGCTTCACACCGGAGTAGAGCTTGTTGTACTGCTGGGTCCACTTGGACATGAGGGGGTTAATGAAAGTAGACCCCGCCCCGGTGAGATTGGCACTTCCACCCGGATAGCCGGGGCTACCGCCGGACGCCATTGACCCCGATGGTGTACCTCCCGGTGTATTTACTGTTGTTCCACTGGCAGTGTTGGTAATGGTGGCTGTGCCTTGCGTGCTAAAGACGGGGGTGGCCGCCGTTATGGAAGTGGTGGACGTCGTGGCTGTTGCGGCTCCCGTTGGCGTAGTCGCCGTGGGTTGTGCCGCTCCCGAGTCACAGGCGCTGATGGGTACAAGTGCCAGTACTCCGAGCGCTGCTAACAAACGTAATCTCATGCTTGATATGTCCTTTCTAACAATCGTTTGCATTCTTTTGCATTGACATTCTCTGTATACCTGTCGTGGTTATTTGCTTCTCGAGCCTAGTTTGTGCTTACTATGTCCGTGCCTCTTGCACATCTGTAGCAGGCACGGCAAAGCCCCAGGGACGTGCGCCTATAGCGCCGCGTTCGGGGCTGTGCTGGAGGAAGTAGATCAAGGCCTCCGCCGACGCTCTATTGGTGGCGAGAGGTATCTCTTTGGTGTCACACATGTGGAGCAGGTCTGTGAAGTCCGGCTCGTATGGCCCTGCGGAAAGGGGGTCGCGGAAGAAAAAGACGGCCTGTACTTCGCTCGAAGCGGCAAGAGCGCCTATCTGACGGTCACCACCTCTGGGGCCGTGTTCCAGTAGGTGCATGTTCAGTCCTGTGCTCTTATGCACTATGCTTCCGGTGCCCTTTGTGGCGACCAGGTGAAAACGCTTCAGGGCCTCTCTGTGTTCAAACGCGAAGTCGGCCAGATCCTCTTTCATACGGTCGTGGGCAATCAGTGCCACTGTAAACTTGTAAGTCAATCCTTTCCTTCTCTCCCCCGCATGTGCCTTCTTCCTACGATACAGGCTCCATACCTGCACAGGGCGCACCTATATACCCCTGCAACTCTATGTCTCAAGTAGAGTATAGGGAACGGATGTTATCCTGGGTTTAACGATCCTGGGGAAGTTGTTAAGAGATTGTTAAATTTTCTCGGGAGGATGTTGAGGGGCCATGGGTAGGGTAAAAAAGAAGGTAGTACCGCGGCCAAGGTCACTCGTTGCCCATATTTGGCCGCCGTGGGCCTGAACGATGTGCTTGGTGATCGAGAGGCCGAGGCCCGTGCCGCCTTCGCGCGTATCTCCAGAGGTACGTGCTTTATCTACTTTATAGAATCGCTCGAATATTCGTGGCAGGTCGTCGGGTGGGATCCCAACACCGGTATCCTCTACGCTGATAAGCACACTGCTATCATGCGGAACCGCCTTGAGCGTTATACGGCCACCAGGCTCGGTGAACTTGACAGCGTTGTGTAGCAGGTTGACCAGCACCTGTTCCACTCGGCCCGGGTCGGCATTCGCAGGGGGTATCGAAGAGGCGATCTGCACATCGAGGTTTACCCCTGCCTGTTCGCTTTGGGTACGCAGTCTGCCGGCGGCTCTCTCCAGCAGTCCAGACACCTCTACCGGTTGAAGGTTCAGCTGTACCTGGCCCGACTCGATTCTCGACAGTTCAAGTAGCTCGCGCACAAGTTGGGTTAGACCGTCCACCTCTACGTCTATCCGGTGGAGGAAGCCTTGTGCGGCTTCTGGATCATCCTTGACAGCTATGTTGAGGGTTTCCACCAGCAACTTGATGGAAGCCAGGGGGGTGCGAAGCTCATGGCCGATGTTAGCAACGAAGTCGCGGCGAGCGCGCTCCAACCTGTGTAGTTCGGTTACGTCCTGCACCACCACCAATCCAGCGTAGCTCCGGACTTCCGCTACTTCCCCGACTTCCCCAACTTCCTGGCTTTCCTGGCCGGGGCCGGGGCCGGGCGTAGCAGCGGGCATAGGCACTACCGTGAGCACAGCCGCCAGCTTGCGCCCCCCTGCATCGATTTGCAACCTCCGGCGGTCTGTGCCGGGCTGCAGCAGCGCCGTTTGCATCGCCTGGTGCAACTCGTGGCTGCGTGTAACTTCAATGAGCGACCGGCCCGCTGCTTTTGCCTCTGTAGTGCCGAATAGTTGGGCGGCGGCAGCGTTCATAGCTTCGAGATGGCCCTGCGCGTCTGTAATAAGGATACCGTCGTGCATGTGGGAGAGCACCGCGGCCATCTGGTTACGCTCAACAGTGCGCCTGTGAATAGTATCGCTCAGTCGTTCAGCCATCGTGTTGAACTCTCGGCTCAACTCGCCAATCTCCCCTCCTGAGGTTAGAGAGCGCACCGACAGGTCGCCTTTGCCAAAGCGGTAGGCAGTCCCCATCAATATCGTGAGTGGACCCACTATCGACCGGGCTAACAATGCACCCAACAGGGCAGCAGGTAAGCTCACGAGTAATACGGCCAGGGCTAGGTTGCCCCACAAAGTGTCACGCACCTGCTCGACCGCTGTCATTGGATACGCGACGCGCGCCACTCCGATGATGTGTGACGGGGCAGAAGGGTCCTCTACCCCTACAGCTACATAGAGCAGCCTGCGATGCACCGTGGCACTTAGGCGGCTGCTTATCCCAACGACGGAACTTGATGCGGGGGAGGGATTTGCCAGTACCTGGGCCACTTCCGGACGGCCGGCATGGTTCTCCATACGCGTTGGGTCTTCCTCCGAGTCGCCCACTACGGAGCCATCCGGTCGGATAAATGTGACCCTCGTGCCGAAGAGCGCGCCCAGGTTGTGGGCCAGAGAGTTCGTAGCCGTCATAGGCACTCCGGCCCTGAACAGCGGAGTGGCATTGTAGGCGGCTGCGCGTGCCTGATCCGTCAGGCGGGTGCGTAGTGCCTCTTCTTCACGGGCCTCGGACTCACCACCCAGAAGAGATGCCAGCACCCCCGCCGTAAGGAGCACCAGCGCCGCATAGCTAATGGCGATGCGTACCCAGGTCCGAGAGAACCCTGGATAAGTATATTTGGGCATCAGATCTCAAGCCCGCAATTAAAGTTGCTGACCACTGTTCTCACTGTCTCGATAAAGCTATCATGCCTGGACACTGGGCGGCGGTTGCAGCTTATAGCCGATACTGTGAACCGTTTGTATGATTACGGGGTTCGCGGGGTCTTGCTCAAGCTTCAAGCGGAGCCAGCGTACATGGACGTCAACCGTGCGGGTGCTCCCCGCAAAGTCGTAGCCCCAAACTCGCTCAAGGAGAGTTTCACGGGAGAATACGTGACCTGGGTGCTGGGCCATGAAAGTCAGTAGGTCAAACTCTTTCGGTTTTAACTCTATAGTCTGGCTGGAAACGGTGACAGCGCGACGCGCCGGGTCTATAGAGAGACCTCCGATTACCAGTGGGCCCGGTTCCTGCTGCTCGTGCCAGGATTGGGCGTGGTTAGCCAACTGCGTTGGTTCACCGGCTTGATTTGCTTCGGCCGCTGAATGGTGCTCCATTCGAGGCTGCACTATTTCCGCTCTACGCAGCATGGCACGTACGCGAGCCAGCAACTCCCGCAGGCCAAAGGGCTTGGTCATGTAGTCGTCAGCGCCCAGTTCCAGGCCGAGTACTTTATCTATCTCTTCTTCTCGGGCCGACAGCATCAGGATGGGCACGGTTAGCTGCTTACGCACAGCACGGCATACATCCAGCCCGCTCATGCCGGGCAGCATAACGTCCAAAATTATCAGATCGGGTCGCTCTGCAAATGCCAGGCTAATGGCTTTATTCCCATCTGATGCGTCCAACACCTTGTATCCCTCGCGGCGCAGATTGTACCCTAACGTTTCCAGCAGGGTCTGGTCATCATCTACCAGGAGAATTGTTGCTTGGGCACCCTCTGGGGATTTGTTTATCTCGGTCATAGCTTTCGTGCCAGAATTAATCGGAACAGTATAGTAGACATCACCCAGTTATACCACGCCCTAACGGAAGTGTCAGAACTCAGCGGAGCAGTTGGCGTAGAAGCCGTCCATCGGTTATGCTTGGCAAGATCTTATCATCTCGTCAAGGAACAGCCATGAAGTGTCCACATTGTGCCTCTGCTGCAACCACTCAACTGTCAGGCAAAAGATCTCTTGGCTATACCACTTTTAGATGCAACACCTGCTCGCGGAGGTTCAACGAGCGCACCGGCACCCCGTACAACCATTTACAGTTCCCAACGGACATAGTGCTGCTAGTCGTCTTGTGGCGTGTCAGATACACGCTCAGCCTCCGCGACCTGTCTGAGATGTTCCTGGTGCGAGGGTTCGAGTTCAACAAGGAAACTCTATGCGATCAATGCAGTCAGAGATTGGGAAGCCCGACTTTGCTCCGCTTATCACGCAGCACCTTCGATCCAGGCGCAAGGGCAACGCTTGCCGTTCGTGGTATACGGATGAGACATATGTGCGTGTGAGCGGCAAATGGTGCTACCTGTACCGAGCCATTGATAAAGACGGCAGTAGCGATGCTACTGACAGCCAGGTAATGACGGGTCTATAGTCAGGTCTGGCATTACCTGGCTATGCTGTGATTCGCTTGCCGTGCATACGTGCGATTTAGAATGTCTCCCCTGTTGTGTTGGCTACCATGAGCATCCGTGCGTAAAACGTTGTCTGGGACAGCTTCTC
>JADMIH010000130.1 GCA_015478675.1 Chloroflexota bacterium
ACTCTGAACACTTACTAATGAAGGGCCGTCTTCGCTTTATCGCCATCACCCCGCGCAATACACAGTACGCAACACTCATCGCGTTTCGCGCCTCGCGGCATACATATTGCATGTTAACCGCTATTCGGATCCCTTCTCCAGGAGGTAAAAGAAGATGGCAACAGGACTCAGTCAGGAGATAATAGACAGACAGAAGTGGTTGGACAGCGTGGCCGATGCTATACAGCCTATCATCAGCAATGCTTTCAACAACGCAGGGGAAGCAGGCCGTACAGCCAAGGACCTCCTAAATGGAGTGTGGCTGGGGCACCCCTTGCACCCTTTACTGACAGATGTGCCTGTAGGCGCGTGGACGATCACCCAGTTATTCGACCTTGTGAGCATAGCCAGAGGTGACGATGAGGGCCTTGACAACGCCGCCGACCTTGCGCTGGGGGCAGGCATCCTGGCTGCTGTTGGAGCCGCTGTAACAGGGCTTACCGACTGGAGCGATATTGGAGGCGCGCAACGGCGGATGGGCCTTGCCCACGCGCTTATAAACAGCGTAGGTTTGGTGCTGAATGTCGGCTCGCTCGCGCTGCGGCTGGGCAACAAACGCAATCGTGGGCTGGCGCGTTCCCTCTCTGCAAGCGGCTACGTCTTTAACGCCCTGGCTGCCTACGTCGGTGGCGAGCTTGTCTATACACTGGGCCAGGCTGTGAACCGTGACGCCTGGGTAGAGGGGCCGGAGAAGTTTACTGATGTTGCCTCAGTTGAGGAGCTACAGGACGGCAAAATGGTGAAGATAGACCTGAATGGCCGCCCAATCGTCCTGCTAAAAGACGACGATGGGATACATGCTTTCGATGGCGTTTGCCCGCACTTCGGCGGCCCTCTGTGGGAAGGCGAGCTAAACGGCCACATAGTGACATGCCCCTGGCACCTGTCGCAGTTCGACATAGCAAGCTGCCGACTTGTACATGGTCCGGCTACAGCTGCTGTGCCTTGCTATGAGGTACGCAAGCGCAATGGTCAGGTGCAAATACGCCTCGGCAAGTAGAGCGGATGGCGGTCGTCGGTGGCAACTCGTAACTGATCGCTAATGGAGGGCACCGGTGAGCAAAGGTAAGAAGCAAAATATAGTTCTGGGGGCTGTATGCGGCCTCGCCGCGGGAGCAGGAGCTGCGGCTGTTATGGACGGATATTGGGGCATTGTAAAGAAGATCGCAGGCGCGCGCCCCGAGCAAAAGCCAAAGGGCAACAGCGATGAAGAGAAAAAAGAGCCTTCAACGCAAATTGTAGCCGACAAAATATCAGACGCGGTGACAAGTCACGACGTGCCTAAAAAGGAAAAAGCGTACGCAGGGATAGGTGTACATTACGCGACCGGTGCGGCGTATGGCGCATTCTTCGGCGCTGCCGCTGCCAGGCTCCCACGATTGGGGTTGCTGGGGGGGCTGGCGTATGGGGTAGCTATATGGCTCTTCTTTGACGAGATAACCCTGCGCTTGCTTAATATCGCGCCCGATCCAAAGAAGGTACCTGTAGAAGAGCATGCCCAGGCCCTTGGCGCGCATCTGGTTTACGGCTCCGCTACCGCGCTATTTGCACGCTTGCTCCTACGCCTGCTCGGCTCTAAATCGTAGAGCAACGTTGTTGCACAATGCTCAATATTGCAACAGAGAAGAAAAGCCCTTCCCATGCTTGTGGAGAAAGGCTTTTCTTCCCTGTTTTGATGTTGGCTGAGTTCCACCTCCCCTACTGGAAAGAGGTTAGGAGATGAGCATTTGATTATCCTAATCCAGAGGATACTGAGCGTTTGCGGGCTGCCTCAGGTGCACCTTGCCTTCCAACAGGAGGATATACCTGCGCGATTTGCTCTTTAGTACAAAATTGGGGACTATCCAAGAACGAACTTTCACGTTATACTCAGTACATTACGTCTACTTGCTCCAACTTCGGCCTGATGCGTTGCCTGGTAGAGCTTTTTGGCGGTTCATATGTATCTTTGACCGTTACTAAAGTACCGCCGATATAACACACATGGTCATTGTACCGGAAGGTGAGGAGTTGGTATAATAGCATGTACCATCATATTCTACTCGCAGTTGCAACCAATAATAGCCGTTGTTGAGCGGGCGCTTTTGCTGCCAGGGCTCAGGTAAAGTGAGGCGTATTATCTGCTGTGGTTTGATGTTTATCTACAGCCCGTGCTAAAAGCTCATAGACTCATGCTATGAAATATTCGCAGATAAGGCTACGGCGGCACTCAGCCGTTCCACAAAGCCCAGGAGCTAGCGCCCCGACAGGCGTTGTAAGCTCCACAGGCCCTTCTGAGAAGGGTGTGAGCTTCGCGTACCTGTCTTCTGCTCCTGTGAGTAAGGCACATGTTTTCGCCCCCTCGGTCTCCCACGCGTCCGCTACCGCCATCCTCAAGCCAGCCACCGGCGAGCACTACCGCTTCGCGACAGCTCTCATCCTGACTCTAGCCTACCTCGTCCTTCTCGTTAACACAGTCTTCCTCAGTATGGGCCGGGCGGATGTGGGGCTAACCGCCACTATGGGGGGAGATGGACGCTGGGTCGTTACATCTATAGTGCCTTCAGGCCCTAGCTACGATCAGGATGTGAGGCCCGGCGATATAATTGTCGGCGGTGACCAGTCGTTTATCCGCAGCCTGGCGGGTAAGAGAGGAGCGGTCAGCTTCAGTGGTGCCCAATCAGTTGTTATTCAGAGGGCGGACAGCGGCGAGCAAACGGTAACGGTAAGCGCAAAAGACAGGGACGGGGGCCAGCCCGTACAGAGATGGGGCTTCGCCTTCCTGGGGCTTATATTCATTGGGGTAGGTGGGCCAGTCTTCGTCAAAGCCAGGCAGCGCACAGCAGCCTCAGCCTTCTATATCTTCTGTGTGGCAACAGCATCAGCCCTCGCCCTCGCGCCCGTAGCCTACCTCACCTATGGCTGGGCACTGGCGCTGATGTTCATCGCGATGATTGTAGTCACAGGGTCCTTTGCATTCTTCTTCTTCAGGTTTCCTGTCCAGATCGGCGCGACAAAGCTGCGGCAAACTCTCATCAGCGCTACGCTCATTGTGGCAGGAATTGCGATAATCCTTTGTTACCTTTGGGTGCTCTCCGGGCATCCGAGTGACTACGAGTGGGTACAGCAACTATACTATTTGTATCTTGCAGGCTGCGCCCTGGCAGGGTTAGCGAGCCTGATCAAATCCCTCATAGCAGAACGCTCGCCAGAGATCAGGCAACAGCTAGCGCTCTTGCTGGGCGGCACGGCCTTCGCAATCGGGCCGAGCGTGCTCTTCGGTTTGCTCCCTGGAATCCTGACTGGAAAGCCAATAGTAGGGCGGATGGAAACGACAGCTCTTGCGCTGGGCATCATGCCTCTCGCTTTCGCATATGCCATTACTCAGCATCAGCTCCTCGGGGTGCGCAACTTCGTTCGCCGCAGTGTAGTCTACGTGATTATGGGATCGAGCGTGCTCCTCGTATTCTCGTTGGGTGCGGTTACCTTGAGCAACCTGGTGCCCAGCGACTGGGCACAGCACGAGTGGGGGCTCATAGGCTTCGGCCTCTTTGTCTTTCTGCTGGCCGCTTCCTTCAGCTATTTGCAGCGTGTGGTTGAGCGGCTGGTGGACAAGTACATTTACCACGATGCCTACGACTACAAAGGCGCCCTTCTCCAATTCAGCGCGCAGTTGGCCGCTGAACAGAAACTGCAAACGCTTACAGATAACCTTGTAGAGCACACGTGCCGCTTAATGAACCTTAGTTG
The DNA here is from genome assembly GCA_015478675.1 of Chloroflexota bacterium. Next base: position 3,769 of record JADMIH010000130.1, read on the forward strand.
TGGTGTACTGCTGCTGGTGGCTCCGCAGGATAACGAGGATAAACTCGCCACTGGCCCTTTTACGACCGATCTTGCGCTTGATACCTCCAAGCTGGATAGCACAATGCTCGACATTAAGGAGGCGGTGGCGCAAGTAGAGCAGATGGCCGCGGCAATAGAGTCCTGGGAGCCTCCGCCGGAGCAACCTGATACTCAACCTCCTGAGCAAAATGGGAACCAGCTTTGTCTTACTCCCTATGCGAGATATGGCGATTGCGCTGATTGGTTCATTGAAGGCTTGCAAGCCGAGCTATCAAAGCTGGGTGTGAGTATTGACCAGCAGTCTGATACAGCTATGCACTTTATCTACCTCAGCGAGGACGAGAGCGGCGCAGACACAGCACGTTATCAGGCGACCGCTGACGGCAGAGAAGACGGCGACATATCAGCGCTGGATTCAGGCTCCCTGAGCGCGCCGAGTGGGTCGGCCGAGAGAGGTGTCACCCGCAGTCTCGATCCTGACACGATACGATCCTTCCTCGGAGTGCCGCTGTGGACGCGCTCGCACTTCGTGGGCGTGCTCTGTCTTGGGGGCAAAAAGACGGGCGAGCACTTCACCAAAGATGACCTGTCGCTGCTCAGCACTCTTGGCAGCCAGGCGGCTCTCGCCATACACAACGCGCAGTTGACCGAGGTGCGCGAGCAGGCCCTTCTTGATACTATCACAGCGCTGGCGCATGCCATTGAAGCCAAAGATGGTTACACCAGCAGCCACTGCGAGAAGATGACGGGGCGGGCGGTCGCGGTAGCGCGCTCCCTGGGCTTGCCCGATCAAGAGGTCGAAAATGTGCGCCTCGGCGCTATTCTGCACGACGTGGGCAAGATAGGTATACCGGACGCAGTGCTCAACAAACCCGGTAAGTTGACTGCTGAGGAATACGAGATAATGAAGCAGCACGCCGTAATTGGCGCACGAATCGTGCAGCCTGTGGCAGCTCTACAGGGCGTTGTGCCCATAGTGCGCCACCATCAGGAACGTTACGATGGCAGCGGTTACCCGGCGGGTATAGCCGGGCAACAGATACCGCTAGGGGCCAGGATCATTGGCGTTGTCGATACTTATGGAGCTATGACAGAGGACCGCATCTACCGCAAAGCGCCCGGCCACGAACGGGCGGTCAATGAGCTAATACGCTTCGCCGGCCAACAGTTTGATCCCGATATCGTTCAGGTCTTCCTAAACCTCATGCAGGAGCACCCGGAACTGGCCGAGGCCGAATACTCTCACGCCTGAGCCTTAGAGCTTAGTATTAGATAGAACGAAAACAGAGAGAAGATGCAGCCCAGGGCTGCATCTTCTCTCTGCGCTTCCTACAAGAAAAGCCCTCCTCAGGTGCAATATAGGAAAATGGCTCCTTACAGTAGCGCGAATACGCCCCTATGTGTATAACTCTATAAGCCCCTACTTTCCACTTCACAAAGCGCACGTGTGAGGTGCCATCTGTAGCCCTAAAGTACTACGTAATTCGCAGTATTTAGCACAGTTTGGGTAGTACTTTTCTCCTACCTATTGACTTTCAGGTACTACATTGCTATACTCTGGTTGCGTCGTAGCAAGCCTTTTCTGAGGAGCGAGGGCACTACGAAGGTGACGAGAGCGGAGACACATGATAAGGAATATCTGTGCCACCGGCGGAAGGGGAGCATTCCTGAACATGGCCTTTTATACAAGCCATGTCCCGTGATGCACCTGTGAGCAGCCATATACACTAACAGGAGCATGACAGCTATGAACCTAAACGTTTTGGAAAAACTTGCACGACAGGTAATAAAGGGCGAGAACGTAGCCGAGAAGAGCACAGCTATGTTCAACAATGGCTATTTGACCCCCGCCGAGCACCGTTCGTTGAAATCGCTTTCGTGGCAGATCGCCGCGAACGTGCAGGCCAACGGCTCACCGGCAGCGACCCAGGCATTTAGAACCAACAGTTCCTGGGGATAAACCGCGGAAGTGTGCAAATACAAGAGCCGGTGGAACGTTCCACCGGCTCTTGTATTTGCCCATGAGAAAGTGCTGGTGCACCCGCAGAGGATTAGCCCGTAAGTACTACTACTCTCCGAGTGCGTAAACGCCTTCCCAAGGCCTCAATCTGAAGCCCTCGATGCGTGACTGACCACGCCTACAGGGTAACTGTTCAAATATAGGGTGGAAGGGGCTAGCCTGGTCCCCTCTCCCTTCATGGGAGATATACTCCCCAGCAATAAACCCCCTCTCCCCTTGTGGGAGAAGATCTGTATCCCTGTGCCCTCAGCATGACTAAAGCCCCCTCTCCCTTCATGGGAGAGGGGGTTGGGGGTGAGGGTGCATTGGGGGGTGAGGGTGCGTTGGGGGTGAGGGTACGCCTCCACAGCTACTCCTTGAAGATTGCTCCACCCCAACTCTGAACTCTTACTCTACAGGAGGTGCTCGGCAGTCAAGCTCTTTTTGTGTATAATCCCCTCTATGAACAGCCATTCCCAGGAGCAAGAAGCTCTTACTTCTCCACAAATGAGCGAGCTTGATCTCTCGCCGTACATTGACGCGGTGCAGGAAGAGCTAATCTCAATCCTTAACAGCTATTCCGGCGACCTGCCTGCAACGCTTATACAGATAGGCAAAAGCGCGCTGTCGGCCCCACATAAAGTAATGGCCCGCCTGCTGGCGAAGAGCAGGCATGAAGAAGAGGCGAACAGCGGTATCCCGATCTGGCCTTTATATGTAATACTTAGCTACCAGGCAGCGCAAGAGCCGCAACAGCGCGGTAACTGGCGCGAAGCAGTAGCCGCAGCCGCGGCAGTCGAGATTGCTATCGCCGCCACTGACCTCCTTGACGAACTCACAGATGCCGATCCCAGCCCTATAATAGCCGAGTTCGGGCCAGGCCAGGCACTCAACACAGCCAACCTCATGCTGGTTATCGCCCAACAAACGCTGCTTGGACGCGGGCAGGCGCAAGGGAGTGAGAGGAACCTGGCCGCCCTCGAAGCCCTCCTGGATATGGGATTGCAGGCGTCAGTAGGACAACACCTCGACATGCTATACGAGCGGATGGCTCCAGACGAAGTCACACCCGAAATGAGCGTAGGAATGACGGAGAAAAAGGCGGGCGCTCTCATCGGCGGCGCGTGCCGTATAGGGGGGCTGGTAGCAGGCGCGCCAACTGAGGTGGTAGATCTGTTGCAACAATTCGGCAAGGAGCTTGGCGGCATTGCGCAGCTGATCAACGATGTGCAGGATGTGACGCCGCGAGAAAACACGAGCGTTGAGGACGGTGCGGCCTCGCCAACAAAGCTGCCGCCGCGTAAGACCGACCTGCGGATGAGAAAGCGCACCCTCCCCATAGTCTTTACCCTGCGTGACGAGTCGCCTCAGCCGAATGCTGTGCAGCGCGCCTTCAACAACCCACGCTCTGAACTGATAGATGAAGAGGAGCTAAGACGAACTGTCCTGGACGTGGGCGGTATCCAGTTCGCTCAACTAATTATGGAAGTACATCGCCAGAACGCCTTTCAAATCCTCGACAGCCTGGAAAGGTTGCGCGCTGGCGCGCGCGATTTGCTCTTGCCAATGCTGCCAGGGATATAACCTACTTTCTTGCAGGGGGCGCGAAATGTCTACTGGCGGAGAAAGCCGCAGGACTCTTCGCAAGGTAGTAGTGGTCTTCAAGACGCACTTCGACCTCGGCTTCACCGACCTGCCGGAGCAGGTCATGGAGCACTATGCAGGGCCGATCTTCAGCGCTGTCCAGCAGGTGATGGAAGCCACAGCCGCCGAGCCGCCGCAGCTAAGATACAACTGGACTCTCCCCGCCTGGCCTCTCAAAGAGTTTCTATACAACACCGCGCTGCCTGAAGAAACCAGAGCATCAGCGCGCAGACTCGTTGAGGAAGGGCGCCTCTTCTGGCATGCCTATCCCTTCACCACGCATACCGTTTTTTGCGGCCTCGAAGACCTCGTACGCGGTATCCAAATATCGCGCTCCCTCTCCGAAGAGTTCGGCAAATGGCCTGTGGGAGCCAAGCAGACCGACGTGCCTGGGCACACCTGGATACTGCCATCGCTGCTGGTGCGAGCAGGAGTAAAGTTCCTACATCTGGGCTGCAATCCCGGCAGCCACTCGCCACACGTACCCCGCCTTTTCTGGTGGGAGGGACCTGATGGCTCACGCCTCCTCACCTACTACTCTGCGGGGGGTTACGGCACCTCCCCATTGCCGCCTCCTGAGTGGGAGCTTGATACATGGCTGGCGCTGCAACAAACTCAGGATAATGCAGGCCCGCAGTCGCCCGAACAACTGCGTCGGATACGCACCACCATAGAAGAGGGCGCTCCCGGAGCCGAGATCGTCTTCGGACAGCTAGGTGACTTCGCGGAGTCGCTGCTTGAGCGCGCGGAGCAGCTAGCAGGGTTGCCGGTGGTGCCATACGACCTGGCCGACACCTGGATACATGGCATCGGCACCATGCCGCGTGAGGTTGCAAAGGCACGCGAGCAACGCGCCAATCTTCTCGCGCTCGAAGAGACAGCCGCCAGGCTGGATTGGCCTCATCATCACGAATGGGATACCACGCAGCAGCATGGTAAGCAGCTTGACTTTCCGTTGTCGCGGCAAATCGCTCCGCTCGTTGACGAGGCTTACGAGCAGTTGCTGCTTTTTAGCGAGCATACATGGGGGCTGGACGTGAAATCTACAATCAGGCGGAGCTACGGGGAAGAGTTCGCGCAAGCCCGTAAGAGTGAGCCTTACGCAAGGCTTGAAGCGTCATGGGTTGCAAAGCAGCAATATGTCACAAGGGCATCGGAAGCGATTCGTTCGGCCACGAACATTGTGCTTGGGGCTTTGCAAGCCGTCGATAGCGTAAGCAAGCCACAACACACGCAGGCTGCCCCCATGCCCGTCTCTCCAGCCAACGTGGGCGTGGAGAACGTACTCGAAAGCAAATGGCTGCGGGTGGAAGTTGATCAGGCAGCCGGAGGAATCGTCTCGCTCTTCGACAAGCGCACGGGGCGCGAATGGGTAGACCCTTCATCGAGCGAGCCTTTCGGTGGCTACAGGTATGACCTCTATTCGGCGCGTGACATCGCGGAGTTCATGCGCGCCTATGGTCTCCTCTTCCAGGATTGGTTCGTGCAGGACTTCGGCAAGCAGGGCTATCCTGAAGATATGGAGCACATCACTGCCTACGCAAGGGACTTCAAGCTCAGGAAAGAAGAGGCCGAGCATCCTTCATACACCCTCTACCTGGAAGGCGGGCATGTTGAGCATAAGGATATCGGGGATAAGGCTGTACCCAACCAGCAACTTTCCATCGAAATCCGCCTTACCGAGCAGCACCCCTATCTTGAGCTACATTACAGGGTCACCAAAGCAGCCACGCCCCTTGCCGAAAGCGCGGTTGTGCCCTTCCCTCTCAATCTGCCTAAACCCACCTTCAGGCTGGGGCAAGTAGGCTCCGTGATAGACCCGGCGCGGGACATCGTGGCAGGCGCTAACCACAGCCTGTGGTGCGCCGACTGGCTGGATGTATCGGACGACAGAGTTGGCATGGCCGTCATCTTCCACGATATGCCCCTCGTCTCAGTGGGCAACATCGGCATATTTACCTTCCAGCCTGAAAGAGCGCCCGCAGAGCCTCTCGTCTACGCTCATCTCTTCAACACACAGTGGGGCACTAACTTCCCACAGTGGCTTGAAGGCGACTTCGATTTTAGCGTCAGCCTATACCCCCACGTGGGTAACTGGCGACCAGGGCAGGTATGGAAGGTAGCTCAGGAGAAGGTGCGCTACCCCCTGCGTCTGGAGAGACCTTATACGTCAGAGAGCAGCAGGCTCAGCCCTTTACCCATCACGGCTCCTGATGGGCTAAAACTGCTCGCGGCGCGCCCCAGGCATGATGGGCATGGCCTGGTGGTCCGTTACTGGGACGTCCTCGGCTTGCCGCGCACGGAAACGCTCAGCATGGATGGCGCTGTGGCCGCTCTCCGGTTGTGCGACCTCATGGAGCGCCCCATCGCGCAGCTAAAGCTAGCGCGACGTGGTGGCTACGCCACGGCGGAGTTAGACATTAAGCCGCATGCCGTCGAAACCCTCTTGATTGAGTTCACGCCCACAGTAGGCAAAAGCTGATGAAGATCATGCTGCTCGCGGCGGTCACCATTGATGGCAAGATAGCTCGCAACGAGACTCACTTTGTGGATTGGAGCTCTCGTGAGGATAAGAAGATTTTCTTCGCGGCATCGAAGCGGGCCGGAGTGATCGTTTTGGGTCATAACACCTATAAAACGCTGCCCGCGCCTTTGCCGGGCAGACTTCACGTGGTGCTGAGCACCACCATCGAAGATAAGGTGAGCCAACCGGGTCTGATAGAGTTTACCAACTTGCCGCCCGAAGAGATAGTAAGAGACCTGGAAGCGCGAGGGTATACGGAAGCAGTGCTCACAGGCGGCGCACAGATCAACGCTCTCTTTCTGAAGAGTGGGCTTGTGGACGAAATCTGGCTAACTGTCGAACCTCTCATCTTCGGTGTAGGCCTGGACCTCTTTCGCGGAGTGCAATTCGATCAACGTGCCAGACTGATCCATGTAGAGCAGCTAAACGACAGTGGTACAGTGCATCTGCGATATGATCTCCGAAACCAACGTGTGAAAGGCGATGAGTAGTGCCTATTGCGTAAGTAAAGGGTTGAATATAAAGGTATTCTGTCCATGATCCCTCACGCAATACGCGATACGAACCTCTCTACCCCTAACCTGGACGCTTATCTCTCTGCTCGCGTAAGCGTTCAGAGTAGAGGTGGAAGGGCTAGCCAAACCCCCTCTCCCTTCATGGGAGAGGGGGTTTGGGGGTGAGGGCGGGTAGCGGGCCGCCCGCACAGCTACTCTAAGAAGATTGCTCCACCCCAACTCTGGACGCTTACCAGCTCAGCTTAGGAGGCTTCCACAGATACTGACACTTACATAGAGGGCAAATAATGCGGTATAGTTGATGTATGAAGAGCA
>JADMIH010000131.1 GCA_015478675.1 Chloroflexota bacterium
GCATGACCGAGCAGTACCATCCAACCGGAGAAACCTCTATCGTGATCGTGCCGCCCCCCGACGTTTGCGGCTACGCCGATCACTATCGCCGCCTCTACATGCCCGACATCATACATCATATAGAGCCGCATGTGACGGTCACCTACCCATTCGTCCCTTATGATAAGCTGGCGGAAGCCGAGCCGCGATTGAGACAGCTACTGGCAAAGTGCCCGCCGAGGCGCTTATCCTTCAGAGGCTTCAGCACCTTCCGCGCTTCGGGTATCCTCTACCTGCGTCTGGCAGATAACGAGCGCATCCACTCTCTTTATCGTGCTATCCTCGATGAGTTCCCCGAATATCCCGCTTACGGGGGCAAGTACGCCGCCGGCTTCGTGCCGCATCTGACAGTTGGCGTCTTCTCGGACCCGCAGGAGCTGGCAGCCGTCTACGACGAGCTATCCGTCCAGCGCCTCTATATAGGCTTCGATGTAGAGCGTGTGCTGGTGAAAGCCAGGATGAGCGATGGCGTTTGGGACACCTGGGCAGAGATACCGCTGGGCGGGAAGGTCGGCTAGCCTTGCTAAGCAGGGGCAAGAGAGAGGCGCGGCATACCCTTGTCCGGGCGATGCACAGCAGGGCGGCGGCTCGCAACGCCATGCGCAGGCGACGAAGGCAAAACGGCATACAACGGATATTAGTGCTGCGCCCTGATCACCTGGGCGACCTACTCTTCGCGACACCTGCCCTGCAACTTGTCAGACAAGCCTTTCCGCAAGCGCAGATCACGGGCGCTGTCGGGCCATGGGGCAGAGCGATGTGGGTGGATAACCCCAACCTTGATAAGGTTGAAGTAATCCCCTTCCCCGGTATAGTGAAAAGCAGCGCCGGACCTCTGCGGCCTTACAATCTCTTAGGCGAGTACGCGCGGAAAGTGGCACACGACCGGTACGACCTCGGCATCGTCCTCAGGTTCGACCACTGGTGGGGGGCGGCCCTCCTCTGGGCAGCGGGCATCCCGCGCCGGTGGGGATACGACACACCAGGCACAGCGCCCTGGCTCACAAACAAAGCGCCCTACATCCCCGGCAGGCACGAAGTAGAGCAAGAGCTGGCGCTCATACTGGCAGTGATCGCAGGGACAAAGCACACAGGTGATGCACGGCTAATGCAGGTGAGCCGCAACGCCGGAGAGCCGCCACTCCGTACACCGCAGGCAGAACCACCGCCTCAGGGCCTGCTTGCAGAATGGCTGGAGGCGCCGCACCGGGCAGTAATACACCCCGGCACAGCCGCCGCTAACAAGCTCTGGACAATACCAGGCTGGGCAGAAGTCGCCCTACAGCTAGCGGAACGAGGCTGGGCGGTAGCCATCACAGGCTCGCCCGACGAGAGGGCGCTGGCAGAGGCTATAATGGCGGAAATAGCCGCACCAGACAAAAGAGAAAGGCACGCGATAATGAATATAGCAGGGCAAACCGCCAACATCGCGCAGCTGATCTGGGTGTTGGGTCATGCGGAGATAGTGCTGGGGGTGGATAGTGGCCCCCTTCATATAGCCGATGCCCTGCGCAAAGCTACCCTGCATCTCTACGGCCCCAGCGACGAGCAGATATGGGGGCCATGGGGCGACCCCCACAAGCACAGAGCGTTCCGCGCCCCCGGCACCCACCCCACCATGCAGCTAGACGTTGGCTCCCTATCCCTCGAAGGCGGCCCGGAAATGCAGGCAATCACGCCCGCGATGGTGCTGCACGAGGTAGAGAAGCTAGTGAGCAACCTGCAAGATTAGCAGAGCAGCAGGAAAGTAGCTAAAAAGTGACCAAGTGACGAACCATACTCACCCACCAACCATAGGTATAGATGCCAGCAGGGCCTTGCTATCGCAGCGTACAGGCACCGAGCACTACTCGTCCAGCTTGCTCCGCGCCCTCACAGAATTGCCAGAGGTAGAGCGTTACCGCTTTGCCCTCTATGTCAACAGCGCTTCCGCGCAGGAAGTCCGCGATAGGCTGGGCTTCGCTTTACCGGGCAACTGGCGAGTCAGGGCTATATCTTTCCCGCGCCTCTGGACGCATATCAGGTTGTCATGGGAGATGGCGACGAGGCCACCCGGCGTGCTCTTCGTCCCCTCGCACGTTGTACCACTGTGGCACCCACGCCGCACCGTAGTCACCATACACGACCTCGGCTATCTCCACTACCCACAGGCGCACACACGCGCATCCCGCTTCTATCTGCACCTCTCGACTATCTTTAGCGCACGCGTAGCCGGCAAAGTAATCGCTATCTCCGAAGCCACCAGGCGCGACTTGATAGATAAGTACAGAATATCGCCCCACAAAATAACGGTCATCTATCATGGTCGCGACCCTATATTCGTGCCTGTCACAAACGAGCGAAAGATCGAAGAAACGGCGGCGCGATACGGCGTGAGCCAACCATACTGCATCCACGTAGGCACGTTGCAGCCGCGCAAGAACCTGGGCATCCTTGTGGAAGCCTGGGGCAAACTAGCCGCTCAAATGGAGAATCCGCCGCAACTTCTGCTGGCGGGCAAACGAGGCTGGCTATACAACACCCTCTTGCAACAAATAGAGGAGGCGCGGCTCGGCAATCTAGTCAAGCTAGCCGACTATGTGGAGCGCGACGACTTGCCCGCCCTCTACTCAGGGGCTATAGCCCTAACTTTCCCCTCCCTCTACGAGGGCTTTGGGCTGCCTGTGCTGGAGGCGATGTCCTGCGGCACAGCTGTGCTGGCATCAACCGCTTCCTCTGTTCCGGAGGTGGTGGACAACGCAGGCATCCTGCTCGACCCTCATGACCCACAAGCCTGGGCAAGCGCCGTACAACGCCTGGCTGAGGACCAACCACTTAGAGCAGAGTTATCACGCCGGGGCGTAGAAAGGGCAGCCCAATTTACCTGGGAACGCTGCGCCAGAGAGACACTACAAGTGCTGAACAATGAGGATTGAGGGTTCAGTATTTACGGAAGTAAGCGCTATCGAATAGCTAGCTCAGCGCTGGGGTGGTCTGCCCCGTCAGAATAGACGCGGGCGGCACAGGACGCTCCGCCAGCATGAGGGCTGTTTCCGCTAACCGGGTGGCATAACCCATCTCGTTATCGTACCACGCAGCTATCGAGAGCATCCGACCGCCCATCACCTGCACCAATGGCAAGTCTACATACGATGAGATCGATTCGCCAACGATGCGGCTCGACGCATACTCCTCTTCAAGCGCTCCCATGACCCCCGCGAGCGGCTTCTCAGCAGCGGCCCGGCGGAAAATATCCTTCACTTCATCAACTGAGGTCTCGCGGCCAAGTAGCACGTCCAACTCCACTATACTGCCTGTGCGCACAGGCACACGGTACGCCTTGCCGGTAATCTGCAAATCGGGCCAGATGAAGTTGAGGGCTTTGGCAGCCCCCGACGGAGAGGGGATAATATTCTCGGCTGCCGCCCAGGAGTCGCGCCTGTCACGCATCGGCTGGTCGGTAAGCGATTGGCTGTTCGTGTAAGCGTGTACTGTTGAGAAGAAACCCACTTCGATCCCGAACTTCTCCAGTAGCACCTTCACCATAGGCGCGAGGGCGTTGGTGGTGCAGCTTGCCATACTGATAATGTGATCCCTTTCGGGGTTGTACGCGTCGAGGTTGATGCCAGGCAGCAGCACCGCATCGCAGTCCTGCAACGTCTTGCTTGGAGCGCTCACCAGCACCTTTTTAGCGCCATGCCTCAAATGCTCCCCTGCTCCTGTGCGGGTGACAGCCCTGCCTGTGCAATCAACTACCACATCCACCCCCAGGTCTCCCCAGTTGGGCAGACCCTCGGAGGTGTTGAAGAAGACGATTTCTTTGTCGCCGATAATCAGCTTGCCATTCTCCACACCAACAGGCTCAGGCCAACGCCCATAGTTGGTGTCGTACGCAAAAAGAGCGGCCAATGTAGAGAGGTCGCTGATATCTGAGACGGAGAAAGGCGCGAAGAGCTTATTGTTGATAGCAGCCTTGGTTGCTGACCTGCCGATCCTGCCGAAGCCGTGAATAGCGATAGCGCTCACTGTGTTACCTCTCTATTATCACGCTTCACGCCTACGCTATCTGTACCCCTGCCCAATCGGGCACGAGCACACCGGGGGCGGGGTAACTGTAGGGGCGTGGGGTAAAAGTTCGGGGTGCCTGCAACAGCTTCAGGCAGGCTTGTAATACCTCGGCTTCCTGGAGGTGTCCCATGCACGAGCCGTGCTTGAGAGTACGACATGTGTCATCTTCGTACTTAAAGTGCTTCCAGCACCCGCCACAGGAAGCTACTTTATCAAAAGGCGCTACCAACCCGATACCGCCATGCGGGTCGTACGGCCCTGTCACCTGCGGGTTAGTAGGCCCGAAGAGGCCCACCCAGGGTACATCCAGCGCGCCCGCCATATGAAGCAGCCCGGTATCTACCCCCACAACAAGGTCGCACTTTGCCAGCAATCCGGCAACATTGTCAAGCGAGGTGAAAACAGGAATAGCTGAAGACTCGGCAAAAGCACGGCTTATAGGGCTATCAGGCTGCTCGCAAAATAAAAGCGTACGATAACCTAGCTCACTGAGATGCGCCCCCAGCTTGCGCCATGAGGAGAGAGGCCAGCGCTTTATCGCCATATTGGACGACGGCACGAGGGCAACCACCCTTTCTTCTTCAAGCTCTTTTTCAAACCAGAAGCGTGAGGCCCAGCGCGTGGCGGAAGGGCGCAGCACCAGGCGCGGCTTACGCTGCTCCTGGGTGACAACCAGGTCAAGCTCGCGCTCGATCTCGTTGGCAAGATAGTCTAGAGAATGCACCGCGCCGGGCACAAGGGGCAGTTGAGGCGTCCAGTAGGTGCGAAAATCCATGCCCCGCTCCCAGGCATAGAAGAAGTTGATAACCAGGTCAAAAGGCCCAAGCTCATGGTCGAACATAGGCCCCGCCATCCACGCCAGCAGCTTCTGTGGTAAAAGAGGCCGCAGCGCGACAGCCATGCGCCCCGGCTCATAGTTGAAGCCCGCAGGCTTCAGCACCTCTACTGTCGGGTCGTTGATAAGCTGGTTGCCATGCTCAGAGGCGGCGACAGTAAAGTCGGCCTCCGGGAAACGGCGCTTGAGTGCCGCCAGCAGAGGTTGTACATTAATGAAATCGCCAATGCCGTCAGCGAAGGGTATAACCAGTATTGTGTCTGCCCGCATCCTGATGCTCCAATGCTCCCAACGTGCCTATGCACCAGAGGATTTTACCAAATCCTACTTGTATTCGCAATGAACCGGCGAAATTGGAAATGTTAAGGTTTAGAGTAGAACAAAGTCCAAGTCGTGCCTGTGCGGGTGGCGGCGCCGCCCTCACCTCCCCTCACCTGCCCTCACCCCATGCCCCTCTCCCATGAAGGGAGAGGGGGCTTTACTCCTGGCTCTTCCCACAAGGGGATAGGGGCTTTGTGCATGGCTAGTGCCGGGGGATATAGCTCTTAATCCGATGTATAATATAGCCATGCCCTATCAACCTTCGGCCTCAGCTGTTAGCATGCACTTCAAGCACATACTGGCTATTAAGCTCGCTGACCTCGGCGACCTCCTGGCCGTCACGCCAGCTTTGCAGGCTTTGAGGGCAGCCCAACCCCGCGCTCGCATAGATTTACTTGTGCCCCCAGGCTCTGCTAAGCTGCTGCACGGGGCACGCTTCGTAGACAAGATTATCACTTTCGACAAGTTCACCTTCGACACCCTCGGCGGCCTACTCGACCTTCCCAGCCTGATGCGCACCGCCCGCTTCCTCATCAGCCTCAGACGTGCCAGGTACGATGCTGTTGTTATATTTCACCACTTCACCCTGCGCTTCGGTATAATCAAGTTTCATACCCTCTCGTTCGCCACAGGCGCGGACATGGTGGCTGGCCTCGATAACGGGCAGGTGCGCTTCCTCACCAGGCATGTGCCGGATCGCGGCTTCGGCGCTATGCACGAAGCTGACTACTGGCTTCAGGTTGCCGCTCTGCTGGGCGCGGACGTTTCAGGGGGCTGGCGACCGTGCATACCTCTATGCGATGAGGAGAGAGAAAGGGCCGCGCAGCTAATATCAGCATCAGGCATAACCCCCGGTGGGCCATTGGTAGCCATACACCCCGGAGCAGGGGCTTACAGCCTGGCGCGCATCTGGCCCGCGGAGGGCTTTGCCCGGGTTGCAAAAGGGCTGATAGAGTCGCACAACGCAACTATTGCAATCCTCGGCGGTCCTGACGAAATCGCCCTTGCTTCAGAGCTAGAAAGGCTCATTGGCTGCGGCAAGCATGTATATAATCTGGCAGGGCGCACCGGCATACATGAGACAGCAGCCTTTATTGAGAGATGTGATCTCTTCCTCGGCAACGATAGCGGGCCGATGCACATAGCCGCCGCGATGCAGACGCCCGTTGTAGCAGTCTTTGGCCCATCAAACCAGCAGGCCTGGGGACCCTACACGCCCCCCGGAGAAGCAAACCCCCACACAATTGTGGCGCGAGAGTTGCCATGTATGCCATGCTTCTACAGAGGCCATACGCTGGGCCTGCGAGAAGGCTGCGGCCCGCGCCCCTGCCTCACTGATCTTTCCGCTCAGCCCGTGCTTCAAGCATGCAGGCAAACACTGGACCGAGGAATTAGAGATTAGGGGCTAGTGAGGACTTACAAATGGGACGGAAACTATTTATCACAACTATAGTGCTGCTCCTGGTTGGGCTGTTCGGCGTTGCATGCACAAATGATGCTGCAACCACTACTCCTGCCACTATCACTACCCCTGTCACTACTGTTGGCAACCAGTCGGGTATATCGCCTGCCTCAGGCAAGCCTCAGCCCATAGACCGGACTTTTCAGGGCTGCCCGCCTTCGGGCGATGGGGGCGACCCGATCCTTAATACGTTGAAGAACCGCATAGACGAGGGCCAATGGCAGCCTACTACAGTTGCATCTATACTTGCCCTTACCTGGCCCAAATCCATAGAGCAACAGCCGAGAGCCAAATGGTCGCCCCAGGACCAGGCAGCTATTGCTCAGTACGAAGGCACACCCTTACAAGTAGAAGGTTACCTGGCGCTGGCCCGCAAGGAAAGCCCTGAGTCGGTTAACTGCCACTCGGTGAAACTGGTGGACTATCACATCTGGCTGGTAGACGACCCCACCAAGGCGCGCGACCAATCGGTGATAGTCGAGACCACGCCCAGAGTGCTGGCTGTACACCCGGCATGGACTATCACACGCATCTCGCAAATAGCCTCCAGCAAGACCAGGGTGCGCATAAGCGGCTGGCTAATGATGGACCCTGAGCACCCCGACCAGATAGCCAAGACCCGGGGCACCATCTGGGAAGTACACCCTATCATGCAAATCGAAACGCTGGAGGGTAACTCCTGGCGGCCTCTCGACAACGGCTCAACGGGCGTAGGTTCCGCCCCAGCCCAGGCGCAAATCATGCCTCCCGTAACCCCAGTAGCTACGGCTACACAACCCCTCGTCGGCAATAGCAATGTGCAACAGAACGATAGTGTGCAGATAACAAATATCTTCTATAATGGCGTAAAGGGCAGTCAGGAACCGGACGAATACGTCGAGATAAAGAACAACGGCGCCCAGCCCGTTGATATAACTGATTGGACGCTGCAAGATAGCTCCGCACAGAACGTCTTCAAGTGGGAGAGCTTTACTCTGCCGCCAGGCAACACCATACGTGTTTACACCAACGAAGTACACTCGGAGAGTGGCGGCTTCTCTTTCAATTCAGGGCGTGCCATATGGGGCAATAGCGGCGATGTCGCCACCTTGTATGACGCAGATAAAGAGGTAGTGTCGAGGTATGTATATGGCAACAAAAAATAAAGGGACAAGCCCAACTAAGAAGGGGAGTGCTCAGATAATCGAACCTGCGCCCCAGCAACACGCAAGCGGAGCAGCGCAGCCCGCGCAAAGTCCCTCACCCCAGCGGCAAGCTGCAAGCGCAGTGCAAGCCACACCCACCATACGCAAGGGCATCTATCTCTCAGCTCTCGTCTACATCGAGGGCGACCAGGCCGCACCCGACGACTTCACAGCCCTCGCCTCCTCAGCCCTCGAATCCGCCCTCTCCGGCGACCACAGCGGCCTCAGCATAACGCTCAAAAAGGTAGATGTACAAAACAACGTCGAAGACAACGCGGACGAAAACAACTCAGCTGCCCCCAAACCGGAGAAGTTCCAGTTCTAGCTGCTTCGCGGGTGAGGCCGCAAATAACAGATCTCTCTCGATGCTAGCTTCCGCTCTGAGCAGTTACAGTAAGCCTCTGGTATTTATCCCACTCTTACCTGTCGTGTGGGATAGCCTGTCGCGCCATCCGGGTAGGTGTCGCGCTGTGTGGCTGTTTGCACCTGGCCTGTGCCATCAGTAGCTCGTGCCTGGATGGTGTAGCTGCCCGGCGCTGGCTTCCAGGGGTAGGTCCATAGCACCCAGCTATTTTTGCTCATAGGATCGCGCAGAGTGGCATCATTCCAACTCTTTCCGCCGTCAGTGCTCACTTCTACTCGCTTGATACCGCGGTTGCCCGCAAAGGATATGCCGCCGATATAGATCGGCTGCGCCGGAATGCTACCTTTGTCGGGGTAGTCTATCCGCGACATAGTCAGGTAAGGGGCGGCATCATTCCAGCCTTGCTGCTGCCAGTAACCCTTATAATCGGAGTTTACCAGCTCGACATCGGTGAGCCACTTGCAGTTCTTCATGCCGAAGATACCGGGAACGAGGAGGCGAGCAGGATAGCCGTGCCTTTGGGTGAGCGGTTTGCCGTTCATATCATAGACCAGCAGGCAGTCATTGTTGAGCGCCACATCAAGTGAGAAGCTATCGCTGTAGCCGTCTGCGGCGCGCACCACCACATCTACAACGCCCGACTTTGGTTTGGCCTTTCGTATCATGTCGCCGAAGTTGGCCCCCTTCCATGTGCCGTTACTGATCAGCGAGCCGCTTACCTGGTTGCTGATGCACTCAAGGGTCTCTGAGCGGCTGCTTGCGGGCAGGGCTTGAAGATCCTTCAGGGTGATAGAGTATGGGTTGTCTACCAGCCCTTTGAAGTTCAGCTTCCAGGAATTGCCGTCTACAGTAGGGTCAACAAAGTTCTTGGTTGTGATATAGAAGCTCTCCACAGGGGTGACTTCAGGCACCAGCATCGGCTTCACATTCTCGAAGCCTGGGGGCACGGGGCGAGTGGAGGAGACAGGCGTCATATCGGGGGTTGGCTGCATTTGAGCGGTGTGGGTGCCGTTGCCCCCGGGTTGGGCAGTTCCCGCAGCCCCGGCGGCCTGGGTGGGCTCTGGGGTGCTGGGTTGCAAACCGGTGGTGCCACCCTGCGAGTTGCCGCCAGGCTGGCCGTTGTCAACAACCTGCACGCCTGTGAGAGGCGGCGGGGCCAGCGCGCTCTTGATACCTGCCCAGAGAACGGCTCCCCCGATGAGAGCCACCGCGCCGCCACCGAGCGCCTTTACGAAGTCGCGCCGCCCAACGCCTTGAGCATCAGCCATCGCCACGCTTTTCGAGGCCATTGGTGCGCTCGCAGGCACAACACGCCTCCAGGGTAGGAGCGCCACGAGCGCCAGCCCGAAAACGATGCTCAAAAGGAACATATTTACCGGCACCGGCACACCGAAGGGCGCCAGTGTGCTCCCATAAAGACTCTGCGCGATCTCCGGCGGGGCTGTCGCCTGCAAAGCGTCAGCGCCAAATAGCCCCTGTCCGACCAACGGCAGAAAAATAACATTGAGGAAAGCGCCCAGGATCAAACCATATAACAGCCCTGAGAACCACCGCCAGCCCGATGCTGCACGGCTTAAGGGCCACACGCGTGTAAAGATCACACCTAGCAGCCCGCCGATGAGGAGCGTTCCTTCTACGATTGATACGAGAAGCAGCGCCTTGCCCCCCACGCCCAGATTATTGATGAAGAAAGACTCTATTTGCCCACCCGTCAGGCGGATCAGACTTTCCTCCATCAGTTCTGGTATAGAAATGGTGTTGGTGGTGAAGCGTAATATCGCCATCACCAGCATCATCACCAACGCCGCACCCACGCCCGCGCCGAGGCCGCCGGGCATCGCCACCGCCATTCGCCTCTTAGGAGTATCCATATAGTGCCTCCAGCCCTGAAACCTTTACAGACAAACGCAAGCATACCGGCTGCTCGCGTAACTCGCGTAACTACAGTTCCAGTATCTTATGTAACAAGTATACGTCTTTGTCTATGCAATTGGACGCTACCTGCCCTATCTGTAATAAAGATGTAGCTCATCCTTCACATCCTTTGCCATTCTGAACTCAAGGATCGTAGAGAGCAAACCGTGCTTGAGTATATCACAGCTATGGAAAGGCACAGCCTACTGCGCATCATTCATCATTATTTCTGAGCCATACTGCTATATGTTATACTTATCTCCCGACTCGCATCGTTAGTCCGGCTTGCAAGAGAACAACCCGAAGCGCCTCTGTCGTCCTCGGTGCCAGAGCAGAAAGGAGGAAATGGTGTGTCTGAGCGCATTGAGGTAGAAGACGAATTTTCCTCCTTACAAACAAGGCAGTGGGCGAGCAGGTCGAACCTTAGGAGCTTGCCATTGCCAACTGTGGGATCCCGCACGCGGGACCATCGTGGAGACAAGACCTGTTCGGGGGTGTTTCTGCTGTCCGAAACAGCTTGGGTACCATGCAGCGCCCCTACGTAAGTAGGCTCTAAGAGCGTGTTTAACAACATTTCACAGGAGCAAGACGGCGGAGCATCAGGTGAACC
>JADMIH010000132.1 GCA_015478675.1 Chloroflexota bacterium
TCTCCCTTCATGGGAGATATACTCCCCAGCAATAAAGCCCCCTCTCCCTTCATGGGAGAGGGGCATGGGGTGAGGGTAGGTATGCCCGCACAGTTGCCTCTTGACGATTGCTCCACCCCAACTCTGAACACTTACAGTATCGGTAAGAGTTCAGAATAGGCTGCTGAGAGCATATTCTCATTTCCAGTTGGTGGCTGTGAAAGGTCATGAGCTATTTTAAACGTTTTCCACCGCGAGTAGCGTGGCAGCAACCTTACTTTTCTGCTAAAGTAGCCTTGCGCCCGCAATCATCTACTGCTGTGCTAAGGACGCGTGAAGCATGAGGGATGGAATTATGGGCTTATATCTTTACTCTCCACACGTCACGTTTCACGAGCCGGTGAAGTTACCGGGACGATAGGGCAGCCACGGGTGAGCCGTTGGAGGATATTTGTATGACTGTTGCCTCAATTCAGCCGGTAGCAGCTATTGGTATAGGCTCCAATTCGACCCGCTTGCTTGTAGCGGTGCGTGCTCATAGCGAAATGGGCACACGCATAATGGCTACGGAGCGACTCGAAACGGTGACAAGGCTGGCCTCTTACGAGCCGGGGGTGCCTCCTGTGCTTGGAGCCTCCGCTATCCGCGCTACGTTGGCCGCCGCCTTTGACTATGCTCACTACGCAACCGAGCGGGGCGCTGCTCTCCTGGGGATCGTTGCTACTGAAGCTGTACGCGCCGCCTCCAATAGTAGTAAATTGAGAGATGATTTAGAGCGTGCTCTAGGTCTGGAGGTTACCGTTCTTAGCGGCTCGGAAGAGGCTGATCTGGGGTGGCAGGCTGTCTCATCAAGCTATAGCTGGTTGAACAGGCAGCTTGGGGTAATAGACATAGGCGGTGGAAGCACCGATCTTTCGGTCGGCTGGGGAGGAGGTGCGCACCCTCTCACAGTGGCCTCTGTCGGTATAGGAGCGCGCGAATTAATACGCCGCTTTGATCTGGGGCAGGCGGTTGAGCCTTATAAACTAGTGGAGGCGCTCTCGATGCTGTTGCTGGAGTTGTCTCCGCAGGCCATGTCATTGCAACCGTATCCCGAAGCGTGCGTGCTCATAGGAGGGCTGGCGCAGGTGCTGGCAGTTATCTACAGAGACCCAGGAGGCGGGAGGCTGCTGGCGGAGGATGCGCCGCTGACACGCGATTGGCTACAGCAGTGGCTAGAGCGACTGTCGGCGGGTGACGCGAAGGAGCGCCATGTGCTTGGCATCCCGGCAGAGCGCACCGATACGGCTCTGGCGGGGGCGATAATCCTCTTATCTCTCCTCAATGCCTGGCAGCTTGAGCAATTTTACGTTAGCCAGCGCAACATCCTTGACGGTTTTATCCAGCAGAGCATGCATGCGCCCACTTCGCTGTAAGGGGTTAACAGGTTCTCCCTTATGCGTAAGCGCTCAGAATATCCCATGACCCTACGGGCCACCAACCGGCAATGAAAGTAGGCTGCTGAGAGCCTATTTTCAGAAGAATAGGGGTTGGGGACACCCCAACCCTCAGCATAATAAAGCCCCTTCTCCCCTTGTGGGAGAGGGGCATGGGGTGAATGGGGTGAGGGTAGTTAGAGGGCATGTGAGGGTATGCCCGCACAGGCACGCCTTGACGATTGTCCACCCCAAATCTGAGCACTTACCCCTGATGCTTTAGCTTAGCTTTATTTTGTAGTCGGCGAGGGTAGCGCGGGCGGCTCTGACATCGTCGGAGGCTGGGGCCATCTTCAGGGTTACAGCGTCACGGTTGGCCTCACGGTTGCCACGTATACCATAGCCATTATAAGTGCCCGGTACAACACGCGATATGAGGCCTTCTTGCACAGCGTATGCTGCCGCTTGCTGCCGATTCCTTAGCTGTAGCTTGTCCAGTATATTACGTAGATGCACCTTTACCGTGTTCTCGGTAATAACCAGCTCGTCAGCAATATCACGGTTAGTTGCGCCCCTGGCGACGAGGCGGAGCACGTCCTTTTCCCTGTCAGTGAGAGCGTCAATGCCCTTGGCTTCCTGAAGGTCACGCCTGCGTGCCAGATGGGTAAACTCCTGTAGCACCTTGGTGAACATGCTGCTCGAAAAATATGCGCCACCCTGCGAAAGGGCTTGTACTGCTTGCACCAGCTCGTCCAGGCTGCTGTTCTTCAGAATGTAGCCTTTTACCCCCGATTTTACCGCGCCCAGCACATCGTTGTCATCCTCTGATGATGTGAGGATAGCCACGCTGCCTGCGGTATGTTCGTCCATGATTTGCAGCACGGTATGAAGGCCCTCACTGGCTGACATGTACAGTTCCATTAGTAGCACATCGGGGTGCGAGCTTTCTGACAAGGCGCGCGCTTCTGCGCCATCAGAGGCCTCACCGACAACTTCGATCCCTTCCTGCCTATTCAGCAGGCTCGACAAGCCCTGCCTGAAGAGGTCATGGCTATCGGCTATCAGCACACGTATCGGGTTCTTATCCATAACTCCTTATTCCTGCACAACATTCCAAAAGCGTTGCATGCTAACCAGCACCACTGCTCATCATGAGACTGTTGGCACTGGGAGAGTCTCGCTCCAAACCCAGTTAGTAAAGTGTCAAAGGTAGATTGGCCGTCTGTAGGGCTGTAGCGGAACCGTGCCAGCCTCTGTAATAGTTCTCTTCCTTCCGACACAACGCATTCCACCTGAATTATAGTATGTTATGTTGACTATAGCATAGCGTAAAAGGCCATGTCAACCAAAAGAGTTACTCAATAGGTACTACTTCCAGGGGGTAAAAGTCCGGTATAGGTACTACCCCGGTTGGATTTGTATTGCATGTTGCATACTGCTTATCAGGTGAAGCATTGCCTGGCTCTGCCTCCCTGGCCGTCTGGCATGGCTATACACTCCTACGGAATACATGATATGCAGTACGGGTCCCTATTGCGCCACCTGCTCTGTAATCCCTTCTAGGTATGACCTCGCAACAATGAACCACAGATAGTAGACACCGGATAATCATCTGTAGGTAAGTGGAAGATACCACAGAGGATTGATGCGCTACTGCGCACGCGCAGATATACTCATCGCGCAGGGTGCAAAGGAGGAGCTTAATGAGCAAAGTGGGCGGAGGCAAGAGAGTACTTATAGTTTCCAGACGCTTGCTGGTGGCCGAAGGGATCAGGAGCTTACTGGAAGGCAACGCGGGCATTTCACAGGTAGAGATCGAGGGCAGTTTCTCTGATGCCGTGAGGCATGCGCATTCTGAGCGCCCGGACGCTATGATTTTTGACCTTTCGGGGGGTGTGGAAACAATTATAGACCAGCCCGTTATGATAGACGGCTACGAGATCAACACTATTGTGCTTCAGGAGAATAACGGCAAAACGCAGATGTACGCGCACCCACCGAGCATGGTAGCCAACGTGCGGAACCTTATCTCGGCGATATTGCTGGAAGAAAAGCCACAGGCAGAATCGGCTTCTTCGAGCGGCGCGTTGGAAGTTCTTGTAGAACTCTCGGAGGGGATGGCGGGCGCATCTCAGCCGATAAGCTTGATGATGGCGAGGGCGTCAGGCCCGAGCAAATCGCGGATCTCGCCTTCCAAGAGCGCGTTGTAGCTTACGCCTTGTGGCAACTGAGCAGAGGTAATAGAGCCTGTTTCAGGGCTGTAAGGGATACGCAGCGTAACGGCGTCGGTGCCGGGGTGTGCTGCTAGCGCTTTGCTGAGGTCTATCATCCTATCTATATCGGCGTGGTCGTCACTGGAGCCAGGCAAGGTGATAATCAGCCTGTATGTCGGTAATGTGGTAGGCGCGGGCATAGTGGCTGGGGAGAGCGAGTCCCTTTTTGCCCCTCCAACAGCTTTGGGGGCTAAAGGCGCTGCTTTCGCGGCGGCAACTTCGGGTGCAATCTCAGAGGGGGCGGCCTGCGAGTTGTCCGCTCTCGGTTTCGCCACAGTAACGGTCACTGTAAACGCCTCTTCCACATCGTCACCACTGTAAGCAGCCATATGCTCGCAGAGCAAGTATAGCTCTCCATCAGTGTGCAGGCTGACGCGACCTGTAACGATCACTGCCTTGTTCTCGACCCACAACCCCTGGTGACGCTTGTAATTGGGTGGGAATGCTACCAACTCAATCGTACCGTTCAGGTCCTCTATCATGGCGGCAGCCATCGGCTCTCCCACGCCGTCGGGCGCGTAAAGTAGCTCTATCCGGCAGAGGATACCGAGGAGATAAACGCTTTGCCCAACATGCTCTGCCCCTATCCGGTCGCTGGTGAGGAGGCGATCTTTGAGATCCCCGCTCTTCTCAATGGCGCGAACCAGCGCGTCTATCTCAGTGGCCTCTGTGAAAGATATGCCGAGCTTCTCTTCTTCCCAGGCGCGCAAGCTGTGTCGGCCACGTGGTGTGAGTGGGGAGCCTGCCAAAAGGCGCTTCCACTCTGGTTCTTCGAGCCTGTCACCGGGGAGGTTGCTTGAAAAGAGATCAACCTGCACGGCTGCCTCGGTTTCGACGGTCCTCTGCGCCCACTCCGTGAAGGTAGGGAGGGCATCTGCCAGCGCGATTCTGCTCTGCTCTTTGCCCAGGAGCTTGTCGCAGCCTCCTGCTCTTGCCAGCATTTCTAATTGGCGCGGCGCCAGGCCGAGTCGGGCGGTGGCTAGCAGCAGATCGCGCATGCTTGTGAAGCCCTCTCGCGGGCGTGCTGCGATGAGCCTAGCGGCTCTCTCCATGCTCCACCCTGGCAGGAGAGATAATCCCCACAGAATAGCCCAACCGCTATCTGCGCGTTCGAGAGTTAGACCGGCTTCGCTGTGATTGACGTCGGGCGGTAGAATGTTGATACCTAACCGCTTAGCTTCTCTGGCAAGAGAAGCCATTTCTCCCCGTTCACCGCTATGCCACGCAACCTGCATGGCAGCCGCCAGTAGCGCTGCGGGATGCGCTACCTTGAAATGCGCGGCCCAGAGCGCTATTCGCGCCCAGGCAGCGGCGGTGCCACGCGATATAAGGCGCGGCACCGCCGCTGCAAGCGCATCCCACAGAGCATCGGCCTCTAAACCGCTCAGGTCTTGCACCACACAGCCTGCCACAAAGCGGGCACGTGTCTCTTTTGCCCCCGTGGGGTTGAGCAAAGCCACGCGCAGAGCGGTCAAATCGCCTGGAGGTATGCCCGCAGCGGCCTCGGCGACAGCGGCAAACTGCTCTTTGTAGAGGAGCATGCCGCCTGTCTCTGCCGTTTGGGTACTCCACGCCTGTACAGGCTGGGCAGGCGCTACGGGTGTGTGGCCTGCTTTGGCGGCTGCCGAGCGTGCTACGAGTGCGGCAACCGCGTTGGGGGTGCAATCGCCTTTCCACCCTTTGAGGGCAGCGTGCGAGATGTACGGTATGCCCTCTGTTGCTGCCTCCTTGAATAGAGCCGCAACTTCTTTGCCTGTTTCGGGGCAGCAGCCCAGATCGACTTCGGCGGCGTGGAAGCCCGGCGAAGGATACTGCGCCGCCACTCTGCACGCCCCATCCAGCACGGAGAGAGCCGCAGAAGGCCGCAAAGATAGGAGGGGGTATGCCAGGCTTACAAGGCTCTCTTCAGACCAGGGAACCCACGTCGGCAGGGAACTACCATCGCAGGCCAGAAGGGGCACCCACTCAGCCGGGGTGGTTGCGCCATAAATAGATCGTGGGGCAACAAGCAGAGTATCAGGGTCGCGCTTGAAAAGGAGAGGTGCGGTACGCAACGCTTGTGCTATTCTCAGGAGTGGCGAGACGGCGGTTTGCTCCTGGTCGCCCTCATTTAAAGCATTCCAGCCTTTGGCGATAGCTTCCGCCACGACCGGCTTGATTATCTCACCCGAAAGGCCAAGCACGCTACCCGCAGCTTGCAGCGCCTGCATAGGGGTTATCTCGATAGAGGAGGCGGCGTGAGCTACACGCTCAAGGCCATATTCGCTCACAAGGCTCAAAAGCAGGTTATCATGCTGTGTCGCGGGCACCTCGATACCAGCAGGTGGTAACTTTCCAGCTGTGGTTTCAGCCGTGAGCCAGGAGGGCACAGCATAGTTGAGCGGGTTCACGCTGGAAAGCCCAAGCGCATAGGCCAGCAAAGCGCTGTCCGCCGTGCCAAGGGGCGCACCCAGAGGGATGGCTGTGCCTGATCTACCGACTGTCGTCAGGTCGGCGATTGTTGCCAGGGCGGACCATGCGCCCGCCGTACCAAGCTTCTCTACGACCCGCAACTCAGCACTGAGGCGTTGAGACACTTCAGCAGGTAACTCTCCCACTTCGAGGCGTGGCAAGAGCCGCCGCACAGCTAACTCCCTGAGGGCGGCGCTATTGCCCGCACCGGCAGTCAAGTTGCCGGGGAGATAGTTGCATAACGAGGCAACCATCGCGGTATTCTCTATCGCTTCGGGCCACGCCTTGAAAAGCTCTGCGGCTTCTTCTACCCTTCGCAGGTAGAGGGTGCCTGGCCTATCGGTAGCTGTGCAGGTCGTAGCGCTGCGACTATCTTCGCGCGGCCAGCCTGCGCGCTTGCGTGCGACCCGCAGCGCTTCGTAGACAGGCGCATCAGCTGCGTGAAGATAGCGGGTCGTAGGCATAGCGACAGGCGGCAGCCCCATCTTCTGTGCAATCGTGACTATTTCTGCCGCTAGAGCGCTGTCGCCCGGCAGCCCTGAATGTGGTACGCCCACGAAAGCCGCACCCTCGAAGCTCGCTTTTATGAGGCTACCCCATTCCGCATGGCTCTTTTTGGCGGAGATGAATGGGCTGAACGCGCCTGCTTCATCACCGCCGAGGAGTATGAGCAGCAGCCCCTCTGCGTGCGCGGCGATTTTCTCCCAGGGGGCAGGGCTTTCTCTGTCGGGCCAATCTGCAAAAGCTACAGAAGCAATCCGGGCCAGGTTTTGCATGCCTGTGAGGTCGCGGGCGAAAAGCACCACTGTCTGCTGTAAAGATGTTGTCTTGCGCGGCCCTACAACCGGAAGAAGAATATCTAACTCTGCGCCGTAGATGAGGGCGATGCCTGCGCGTTGCGCTGCCTGCGTCATGTCAGGAAGGCCAGCTAAAGGCGCGCGATCAGCCACGCCCAGTGCATTGTAGCCAAGCGCCGCGGCCCGCAAGCACCAATCTTCGGCGGAGGCTGGCCCACCCCCCTGGCTGAAACGCGTATGTACATGAAGATAAGTAAAGTTGCTCACAACTCCGATTATAAGACCGGAACGTGCGCTGTGGATTGTGTGGATTAGCTGTGGAACCGGTGATGTTACAGATCTTTCGGCAGGTCAGTGTCAAAGCCAGCGCAACTACTGAGCACCGCAAGAAAAGTGCTCCTGGAAGCCCCATGAGCGGTAACTTCTCAGTAGCGTATCAACGTCACGATATTGTAGCCCTCAAAGTACTCTCGCGCGCCGAGATCGGTTAGCTCTATGAGGAAGGCGAGCGCCACGATCTCGCCATCTAGCTGCTCAACGAGCTCTATTGTGGCGCGGGTCGTGCCGCCGGTAGCCAGCAAGTCATCAACTATCACTATTCGCTCGCCGGGAGTAACAGCGTCTCGGTGCATCTCTACGGTGTTGGTGCCATACTCCAGGTCGTACTCTGCTGTGATAGTGTCAGCAGGAAGTTTGCCGAGCTTGCGCACGGGGACGAAACCAACGCCCAACTTGTAAGCTATAGGTGCGCCAAAGATAAAGCCGCGGCTCTCAATTGCCACAACTTTATCTATATTGAGGCCTTTCAGCGCATCCGCCAGGGTATCTATAGAACGCTGAAAGGCAGGCCCTTCCTTGAGGAGGGTAGTTATATCACGGAATAGGATGCCCGGCACCGGAAAGTCGGGAATATCACGTATCAACTTCGCCAGGTTCGCGTCCATAATTCACCCTTGTTTTAGAGGTTGGCAACTAAGCATTAAACCCTGGTAGAGCTATACTCTCCGGTAGCTTCGACCACGCAAATAACGTGCCAGCAAGGTAAATAGCACGAGAAGCAAAGCAAAGACCACCGGAAAGGAGCCACCCGTCTGCGGCATTGGCGCGGAAGGCTGCTTTACAGATGTGGCAGCCGGGCTAGCGCTGCCAGAGGCATTCTGAGAACTCTGAGAGTTCTGTGGCAAGCTGGCCTGTTGTGTAGGAGATGAGGGCAGAGTTGCGGCCGGATTCTGCGGCTGGCTCGGCGCAGAGGTCGTAGCTGTAGAGGCAGGTTGCTCCGTCTTCTCGGCTGAGGGTGTCGCAACAAGGGGCTGCGCGGTAGGCGTGTCTTCTGCTTGCTGGTTTTGCGCGGGAGGCGGGCCGGAGGCAGGCTCTGCTACCTGTGAAATGTAGGCGTTTGACTGCACAGCATCAGATGCCCCTCTGTAATTCGCGCTCGCCTGGTTGCTCAGGTTGCTGCCTGCGTCCTGGGCAACACTGGCGGGTATCTCGATTTTGACGCTTGTGTTGGGTGCCAGGTCACCCACCTGTGCTGTAACCGTGTTGCCCTGTATGGATATAGCCCCGGCATCGCTCCTGGCACGTGATGGATTGGCGTTGACGCCTGCGGGTAGCTTATCGGTGACGACTACCGAGCTTGCAGGCCCATTGCCGGAGTTTGCCACCTCTATCGTGTAAATGATGCTGTCGCCGGGGGCTACACTCTGTTTGTCGGCTGAGAGATTGACCTTTATCTCCGGCCTGGCATCTACGCTGGCAGGTGGTTGGGCGGCAGTAGGGACAGGTGCGGTAGCCGCCGGGGGCGCTTGCGTAGGCGCGGGTGAACCGGCATCGGGCGCTACTGCGGGCGTGGCGGATGCGGCTGACTGCACGGAGGCGCTGCCTATACTAAAGCGGAAGCGCGCCTGGCTCTGCCCGTATCCGACAACTGCGTCGCGCACCTGTACGATAGCCTGGTACTTGCCGCTCGCCAGCCCCCCGGTAATCACAAAGTCGCTCCCTGTGCCGAGGCTGCCGCTATCGAGCACTACTTTGCTTGCATCCGGGCCACCATCAGCGTAAATGAAGATGCGGTATGTCTCGCCGGAGCGTCGTGTGCTCCACTTCAAGGCCCCGGGTAGGCTCAACGTCCCCCCCTGGGCGGGCGAAATGAGTTGCACATCGCCCATCTCTACCGAAGGCACAGCGAATGAGCTACCATTTACATAGATAATAGGAAAGGAGTTCCATACAGCCAACATGCCTTTGCCGCCGGTGAAGCGAACGTAATAAAAGGCGTCACTCGGCGCGCTGGGCTGCCCCACGAAGTGGTAGGTGCCCGTGGCATCGGTTGTGGCTGTGGCAAGTGAGGTCTCGGTGCCACTGTTGGCTCGCTGGCGCAACTCGACCGAGACCCCTGCCGCGCTTTGCCCATTTACGGTGACCGTGCCATTGATGTCGCCGGCACTCTGCTTTAGCTCCGCGCCGTGAGCAGGCGAAGCGAGCGCCAAGCCAAGCACCAGCGCGGCGAAGAGGGCGATGATGATAACTCTGCCACGCCACGTTCCAGGAGTGGGCACAAGAATGTTGTTGTTCATAGTTTCTCCTCCGGCCAGAGACGCCGTTGAATTTATCGTCCCGGCTGGGTTTCGTCCAAAAATGCTGTTACTATCAGCCGTTGGGTGTCTAACCCGATAGGTGTGCAGGTGATCAGTGTCACTCTCTTATCATTTGTGGGGGCCATCACTTCTGTGTGGGTAGGGCCTACCACAAAACTTTCACTGACTATGTATCTATATTCACGCAGACTATTGCTGACAAAGACTTCATCCCCTGGCTTGAGCCTATCTAGCTCACGGAAGAGCGCCGAGTTGATGTCGCGGTGGCCTGCCAGCACCACGTTGCCTACCTCTCCCGGGTTGGCCGTGCCTTTGTGATGGCCGATGTCCATAGGCGACACTTGCCATACACCCATGTTTATCGTCACCTCCTCGATCCGGCTATCGAGGAACATCACAGGTATCCTCAAGCGTGTTGGCAGCAATAACTGCGGATCAACGGTAGGAGTAGGCGTAGCTGTTGGCGGCTGCTCGGTAGTAGCCGGCCTCTCGACGGCTCCTTGCTCGATGCGCTCCGTGCTCAAATCGGGCGTACCTACCAGTGGAGGCGCTATCTCTGATACGCGAGTGGGAGTGGATGTAAGTGTGCTACGCGTGGCGGAACGTGCTGTGGCGCTTGCGACAACACCCGCAGCAGCTGTAACCCTGTGAGGCGCGGTATCAAAGTAGACCGTGTAAATGTACTGGCTGACGAGCCAGGCAATCACAAGAGCGCCCGTTATCTCAGTTAGCAACAGGCAGCGGTCGAAGATTCGCCACGCCCTTGATCTTTCTTTCGCACCGCGCACAGGCCTCAGAGCCTCCGAAGCCACAGCATCCAGAGGGCTGAGCCTCGGCGGTTGGAAGCGACTGTAACTCTCTACGATAGCTGCGCTCTGAGCGTCCTGTGGCGCAAGCGCGTGTGGCTCTTCGCGCTTGCGCTTGCCACCTTTTCTAGCGGTCCGGGCCGCCCCCGTGGAAAGTGGACCTTCTATCCTCCTGAGTCCCGCCGATGGGAATTGCATAGTTGCTCCGGTCTGCTTGGTTGCCATGCCATGCGCTGCGAAAGCCGGGGCTTGCAGGCACGTGGAGACCCAAATTAGGTGAGTCCGCAACCAGTATAGCAACCAGTGCCGCCTGCCTGGCGTGGAATCCACATTGCCGCATGGCCCGGTTATGCACATCCTGCCATCTGCTGGCAAACGTCGGCTGGGCGGTAAATGTTTAGAATAGGGGTCACAGAGGTGTCCCCTCACCCATGCCCTCTCCC
>JADMIH010000347.1 GCA_015478675.1 Chloroflexota bacterium
TTGCATCGAATACCATGCATAATGTACTATCGGCATAACCTGGGTGGCCCATTAGAAGGATTTTTAAAGTCGGCAAAGTCTCGATAGAGTTTCTGCGTGGGGTGTATGAATTGGTTGTAGGCAAGCAAGGGAAAAAGGAGTATCCTCATCTGGACAAAAAAAAGATCAA
Organism: Chloroflexota bacterium; assembly: GCA_015478675.1. Next base: position 170 of record JADMIH010000347.1, read on the forward strand.
CCAGAGAGGAGACTCACGAATGGAAACGAACGAGCAGATGCGAAGGGAACTGAGCAAAGCACTGGAAGAGGAGTTAGAAAGCTTTCTCGAGCAGGTGAGCCAAATGAGCGAGGGAGCACTGAACCACTTGGAAGAGCAGGTGGTCAAGAGCAGTCAGGCCATAGGTAGAAAGCTGATGGAAGGAGTGCTCAGCAGTCGGCTGCACGAGCGGCGTCCGCTGGCACGGCGCGAGGGTAGCTGCGGGCATAAGCAACGGTTGGTGGGAGAACGTTCCAAGGAACTGATTACCTTGGTGGGCCCGGTTCGCTTTGTGCGTGCGTACTATCAATGCCTGCATGGAGCACAAGCGCAAGAGGAGCAAACCTGTACTCATGGAGAAGCCCCTGCTGATGTGCTATGGGGCGTGGACAAACAGCGGACGACGCCTGGGGTGCAAGGGCACATCAGTTATCTGAGCGCGCGCCTCACGTTCGAGGAAGCGGCCACGACCCTGTGCCGCACGGTGCCCATTGGCATGTCAGGACGTCAAGTCCTCAACCTGATGCGTCCAGTGGGAGAAGCGTTGGCGGCTCAAGAAGAGCAGCAAGTCCACGTCGTGCAGGCCCAGCCCAAGCAAGCGCAGAGCCAACCATGCGCACAGCAGCCCACCCCCAAAGAGATTGAGCGACTCTACATCGAACTGGATGGCGTGTTTGCACGCATGCGACGAGGCAGCGTGCCGATGGAGAAAGAGGAACGGCAACGCAAAGGTGACGTCTATCGGGAGATCAAAGCCGGAGCAGTGTTTCGCGCAGAGCGCGGGCGCAAGCGCTCAGAGCTGGCGGCTGGGGTGTATGTGGATACGCCCGCACCAGACAGTCTGCGCTATGTGGCACGCCGCACCAGCAAAGGCGGATTTGCCTGGTTGCTCTACGATCTCGCGCTCCAATGTGGACTCGAGCAGGCTCAGCAGGTGGTAGTGCTTGGTGATGGTGCGCCTTGGATTTGGAATCAGGCCGCCGAACACTTTCCAGGAGCCGTGCAAATTGTGGATCTCTATCATGCCAAAGAACACGTCTGGGACGTGGCTCACGCCGTCTTTGGACACGGCACCGCGAAGGCCTCGGCTTGGGCCACACACGCCTGTTCGCTGCTCGAACAGGGCCAGAGTAAAGCACTTGTCAGCGCGATCGAGGCGTTGCCGTCCATCCCGCCTGAGCCGGGGCAAGCACGCAGTATTCCAGAGCGAGCGGTGGACTACTTTACCACCAATGCGAAGCCGCATGCGCTATCCCGACTTTCGCACCCAAGGTATGCACATCGGCAGTGGCATCGCTGAGGCCGCCTGCAAAACCATCGTCAGTACCCGGGCTAAACGCTGCGGCATGCGCTGGACTCCCGAGGGCATCGATGCCCTCTTGCCTCTGCGTACCGCTGTTCTCAATGAAACCTATGATTCGTTCTGGGAGGAGGAATATGCTGCCTGATTGCCTACAACGAATTCATACACCCGTCTGCGCAGGGCTTATGCGTTCTAAAACGGAAAGGAAGGGTGACAAAAAGCCTCTTCTT
>JADMIH010000133.1 GCA_015478675.1 Chloroflexota bacterium
CGAAAGGCTCGCCTACGCGGTCTGTTATTGAATTGTTAATGTACAAAGTCGAGCTCAGGTGCTGCGGGTCAAAGGAGCAGAGGCTGGTGGGTGTTCAGAGTAAGCCATGACCCTATGGGCCACCATTACGAATGAAAATACGAGTGATTTAGCACCCCTCTATACTACTACCCTTCTCATTTTCAGAGGAGTTGGTGTGGAGCAATCGTCAAGAGGCAACTGTGGGGGCATACCCTCACCTACCCTCACCCGCCCTCACCCCATGCCCCTCTCCCATGAAGGGAGAGGGGCATGGGGAGTGCACAAGGGCTTGGCTCCTGTAACCCCATCAAGGGCTTAGCCCTCCACCCCTACTCTGAACACCTACGAGGCTGGTGGGTGTCCGTCACATTTTTGCAAGTTTAGATTGCAGGCCAAATAAAGGGCATGTGGAGCGTGAACGGCAGGCTGACCAGATGCACATGAGGCGTCTTGTTGGGCACAAGTAGCTCGGCCAATCTGCTTTTCTACCCTCGGCCAAGACATTTCAGGCACAGCACCGATGCCAACTCTGATTTTGCAAAAAGATGACGGACACTCAGGGTGGCGAATGCGGTCAACCTCTATGTTATAATAGCGTTCGCACACCAAAAGATAGAGTTGGGGAAAGAACTATGCAGCCGATGGATATAAGGCTGGGCGATTTATACACAATGCGAAAGGCGCACCCGTGTGGTAGCTACAACTGGCGTGTCGTGAGGGTGGGTGCGGATATCGGTATGCGCTGCGCCAAATGCGACCATAAAGTGCTGTTGCCCAGGTCGGAGTTCGAGCGCCACGTGAAAAAGCTGGTAAGTCGCGAGGAAAGTATAGAAGTCCCGGACACACAGCAGTTATAGATTACCATCGGTGGCCCCAGGAGGCCAGAAGTTACGGAAGCCCCCCAACAGATAGGCACTCTCTATGATCAATGAGCAAACCATAACCGAACATAATGCCACGATGCTCGACGTGATGAAGAACCGGAACTTCTTGAAGATCTGGATGGCCCAGATCATGTCGCAAACCGCGCAGCAGATAGTCAATATCGCCCTTGTGTTGCAGGTGAGCGCAGTTACCGGTTCCAGCACAGCCACATCAGGCATCATTATTTCCTTCACTGTGCCCGCGATCCTTTTTGCAGCTATCGCGGGAGTATTCGTCGAGCGCAACTCTAAGAAGACAGTGCTGGTGCTGACAAACCTGGGCCGAGGCATCATGGTGCTCGGCTACCTGCTCACCGACACCCGTTGGGGGGCGGGGGCCGTACTACCAATATTCTATGTAACAACCCTGCTATTCTCTTCGGTCAGCCAATTCTTCAACCCCGCCGAAGCCTCGATGATTCCGCTGCTCGTCAAAAAAGAGGAGCTGGTCGCGGCCAATTCGCTCTTTAACCTGACCCTTCCCGCCACGCAACTGGGGGGTTTCGTCCTCCTGGGTCCACTGCTACTTGCCACTGTATTCAACAACAACTTCAATGGCCTCTACATCGTCATATTTATCTTCTGCCTGGCGGCGGCAGCGCTCACCTACTTCCTCCCCCAGGACAGGCCAGCCGATACAGCCGCTGCACGTCGGCAAAGAGGAGAGAACGTAGGGGTTAGCGCGGTAGCATCGGGGGCAACCGAGATCGCCCGGAGCGGCTTTCACGCTGCGTGGGATGAGCTCGTTGAAGGCGGGCGCTTCATACGCCGCGACCCCGTGATCGTAAGCGCCATTATCTACTGGTCCATTGCCATAGCTGTTTTCATGATGCTCGGCACGATTGGCCCTCTCTTCCTGAATAAAGTGCTCAATATAGACCAGAGCCGACTCTTCTATATACTTGTGCCAGGCGGTATCGGTCTGGTGCTCGGCGTGATCATGGTCGGCAAGATCTCCAACCCGAACAACCGGGAAAAGATGATAAACTGGGGCCTGATGGCTGCCGGTATAACACTCGTGGTCTTCTCGCTTGCCTATCCGGTGCTGGCGGGGATATACAAGTTGTCCAATCATATACCATCAGAACCGGTTGTGCTGGCCCTCATGGGCCTGATAACCCTGGTACTTGGCCTATCAAATAGCTTCATCTCCGTTCCAGCGCAAACGGCTCTACAAGAGCGGTCGCCCGAGGATATACGCGCACGCGTATTCAGCGCCTTTTACACGGTGCAGAATGTTATCATTATAGTCCCTGTGCTGCTGGCGGGTGTTCTCGCCGACTCGTTCGGCTATATACAGACAGTAATAGGCATAGGGGTGGTGGTAATGCTGACGGCAGGTATTGGCCTCTACAATATGCGAAAGAGAGTAAGCAGCGCGCCGGCAACGCCTGCCGAGAACGCCGTTGGAACCCAACCCACTAAGGGCCATGTAGCAACCCTGGAAGAGAAAGAAGCTGCCGTTATGATAGTGACCCCAGCGCCCAGGCCCGTCCCAGCAGCGGTGCGCCAGAAAGAAGAGGAGGCCCACGGACAAAACCGGACCTAGAAGCAAGAGCCATATGCATCTATGCTGACCAGCCGCCCCGGGGCGGTTTTTCCGCGTGAAACGTGAAACATGAGGAACTATGGATAGAACATCTCTACCTCCAACAATCACGAAATAAGTAACACTCCTCACCTTTCACCAGCTCATCTGGTATCATATAATTGAGGTACTTTAACTACTAACTCGATGAGGAGTTGCAATGTCAGCAGTAATTCCCACTACGTCACTCGATACGCAGTGGCGGCCACTCTCCGCACCGGCAGACCTCAGCAAGCCAACCCCCGAATGGTGGCTCTCGATCCTTGAGCGCGCCTTTGTATCCCGCGCTATGGACGACCTGGAGGTCAGCAAAGAATACAGACCTAATCCCGACAAGCCCCATGAAGGCAAGCTCAAGTTCCAGTTCGGGGCGAAGGGGCACGAGATTCCGCAGCTCATCGCGGCGGCCCTCTTGAACCACCCGCATGATGGCGCTACCGTTTACTACAGGTCGCGTCCACTGATGCTGGGCGTGGGCCTCACACCCTTCGAGGCGTTCGCCAGCAATATGCACAAGCTGGAAGGAGTATCGGGCGGGCGCGACATCGGCGTGGTCTTCAATCACAAGCAGCCGGGCGGCGTAACAGTCCTCCCCTCATCGGGCGACGTGGGGGCACAATTTACCCCGGCGGTGGGCTGGGCGCAGGCCGTCGAGTACCGCGCCAGCGTAATGCAGCAGGAGGAATATGCGGGAGCAATCGCCCTGGCGCACGCTGGCGACGGCGCTACCTCCACCAACGGCTTCTGGAGCGCGGTCAATATAGCCGCGCCGCGCCACCTGCCCTACGTGTTGCTCATCGAAGACAACCGGTACGCACTCTCAGTGCCCTGGCGATACCAGACCGGCGCCTCCTCTATAGTCGAGAACCTGCGCAATTTCCAGAACCTTGAAATTCGCTCCGTGGAGGGTGGGGACATTACAGCCCTTTATGAAGCGCTTCAAGCGGCGATAGCCGGCGCAAGAAACGGTGGCGGGGCGCAGATGGTGCATGTGAAGGTGCCGCGCCTCACAGGACACAACTGGCAGGACCCAGCGGCATATAAAAGCGCGGAAGAAAAAGCGGAAGATGCGCGGCGCGACCCGCTCGCCCGGCTCATCTCGTACCTTGAGCAAGAGCATAGCATACCCACTGCGCAGATAGAGGCCATGCAGAAGCAGGCTGCTAATTTCGCGCGTGCTCAGGCTGAGGCTGCCTGGGAGCAAGGGTGCGACCCCCCTGCCGACGATGCCCAGACGTACCTCTTCGCCCCTGAGCACCCTGTGCCTGCAACCCAGCCAATCACCGAAGGCCCGCGCCTCACTATGCAGCAGGCTATCAAGCAGACGCTTGAGGACGAGATGAGCCGGGATAAGACCATCCTCGTCTTTGGGGAGGATGTCGGCGCGTTCGGCGGCGTACACCGCGTGACCGACAGCTTGCAAGCCCGCTTCGGCGAGGAGCGCGTCTTCGACACGAGCCTGAACGAAGAAGGGATAGTGGGCCGCTCGTCCGGCATGGCGATGAACGGCTTGCGCCCTGTGCCTGAAATCCAGTTCCGCAAGTACGCCGACCCCGCCCACGAGCAAATCACCGACACAGGCAGCATACGCTGGCGCACACATGGCCGCTTTGGTGGGCCTGTAGTGCTGCGTATACCTGTGGGCTATCAGCTAATGGGTGGCGACCCGTGGCACGCGCTCTGTGGCGAGGCGGTCTTTGCCCACCTCCCCGGCTGGAGGATTGCTTACCCCTCCACCGCAGCCGATGCTGTAGGTTTGCTGCGCACCGCCCTGCGCGGCGATGACCCCACAATCTTTCTTGAGCATCGCCTGCTTTATCGCTCACGCGAAGCTAATATGCCCTACCCCGGCGCTGACTACACGCTCCCATTTGGTAAAGCACGAGTTGCGCGTGAAGGCAACGATGCGCTGATTGTCACCTGGGGTGATACTGTTTACCGCTCGCTCGAAGCGGCGAACTCAGTGGCACAGGCGATAGGGGCGGAGACTCGTATCTTCGATCTGCGCACAGTAGTACCCTGGGACAAAGAAGTTGTCATGGCGGCGGTCAAGGAGATAGGGCGAGTGCTCATCGTTCACGAGGACACCCTCACCTGCGGCTTCGGCGGCGAAATCGCAGCCCAGATAGCCGAAGAAGCCTTCGTCTATTTAGACGCCCCGGTGCGCCGCATAGCCACCGCCGACGTGCCTTCTCCCTGCCATCCTAACCTCTTCGACGCCGTTATGCCCACCACACAGAAGATACAGGCGGCGCTGGCGGAGCTGGTGAGATTTTAGCTCGGCAGGAGAAGGAATAAGCAGTTGGCTTGTATTCTGCCCTGGCCTTTCTCAACAAGAATGGAAACGAAGTGATTGCTGACGAAGATGAAAGAGCAGACATGGTATTAGAAGTAGCGCAAGGACGCTTGGGTAAACCAGAGATAGCGAAGTTTCTACGGCAAAACACTTTAGCAAACTGCCAATCGTAAAGGGTAACATTACCCAGGTGGAGCACCCTCACCGGCAGTCCCCTTTATTCGAGAACTGTTGCGCGCCGTTAGCCTTGTAGTTGAAGAGAAAGTTGTATCGCGATAGCTCCACTTGCTGCAAGGCGTCGCAGGTCAGCGAGCGTGCATCAATCGTGGTGTTGTCGTAGATAAGCTGGATAGCCTGCGGCAGGCTGTTCTGGAAAACAGGCACCCCGTTTATCACATCAGGCAAACCCGTCAGATAGAAGCTTGAGTAGTCATGCGGGTCAGGAACCGCCTGCTGAACATCATGGAAAACCCCGCCTGTGGCATCTCCAGCTGCCTTCCATATGCTCACCTTTTGCAGCAACCCCACTCCCTGCCGGAGTAGCAGCACAGCGAAAAGCACTCCAATCAGGCTTCGCGCAAACCCCAAGCGGCCAGGCAAAGGCAGCTTTTGCAGTAGCTCCGCGCCTCTCGTAAGCAGAGCGGCCACAAAGATCGCATAACCTGCTGTGGGCAGGTAAAAATACCGGTCAGTAGGCGGGCTGAAAAAGACAAAGAGGAGGGGCGTAACAAGCATCCAGAGCAGCCCGAAGAGCGCAAGCCTCTGTTTGAAGCGCCACAAAAGCAGAGCAATAAGCAAAATAACCGCCCACTCGACCCACACCAGCACCCGCAAAGTATCAAGCGGCAACCCCCCAGGAATACCCCCGCCCGGTACCAGGCTGTGCACATATGCAAGGATGCCGAGAAGCACGGAGTCCAGGTTGAGCGGGTGAAACGCCAGCCCTCCGCGCGATGCAGCTTGCTCGCCTGAGCGCCCAATGCCTTGCACCAGCAGATATGCCGCCAGCAAAGCCACATACGCGGCAAAGGCAGGGCCGAGCCTCCGAGCAGATAGCACTTTGTAGCGCTCCAATACCACGATATCAATCACCAGCAGCACAGGCAGCATAACAACCGTTTCCCGCCACAACAAGCCAATTGCGAATAGAACAAGAGAGCACAACAGGAGAGGCAGCTTGTGTTGTACGCAATAGCGGCGAAAGAGGAGTAGCGCGCCCAGTATGCAGGCAACCCCGGCCAGATCGCCCGCAGCCGCTATCCACGAAACCGTCTCCACGCTGTGCGGGTTGAGCAAAAAGAGCAGCGCCGCCCCAAGCCCGGCGATCCAGCTACCCTCAGCCTGGACCACCCTGTATATCAAATAGCCATTCACCCCGTGAACAAGCAGCGAAAAGAGGTGGAAGGGAGTGGCGTGTAGGCCAAAGACCGTCTGCCCCAGCCAGTAAAAGAGCTTGACAAAGGGCCGGTAGAACCAGAAAGTTTGAGGATCGAAGAAGCCCGGCAGCGCGCCCAAAGAGTGGCTATGCGTCCAGGATAGCAGCACAAAGTCATCTGCTACAAAGTAGCCCCGAACCGCAGGCAAAAATGCCGCCAATGCGCACAACAAAATCACAGCCACATAGAGGCTGTAGGAGCGACGGCAGGGTAGCATGTCAGTCATAGACTCGTACTGCGCATTGCGGTATGTTGGGGGACTGAAGGTACTCTATCCATAGTTCCTTGCGCAATACTCAGTACAGAATAGAAGGCCCTAGCGGGAGGCCCTACCGCGCATAAACCCAGTACCTGTAGCTGGTGGAGGTCGCGCCGCCTGGGTCAAAGCCTGTGGTGAGGCGGAGGGTGGTGAGGTCGCCGGTGATAAACTGCGCCGGGATAATATACTCGTACTCCTGCCAGGAGGCATCACCTACGTTCTGGGTTGTCCAGGCGCCCACCTGCTTACCGTTGACAGAGACCGCAAGCGACTGGCTGGCGTTTGAGCTTAACCTGGCTCGTGACACCAGCGCCAACGACTTACCCTGCACGCTCTTAACGGTAAACTCCTCCCAGCCGGTGTGTATCCGTCCGCTCTCAGTAAGGGCAAGCTGTTTCTTACCATAGCTGCTTGTTGTCACGATCGATTTCGGCTCCGAAAGGGACGGCTGCTCGGCGGCTATCTTGTAGCTGTGCTGCCCTTCATCAATGAGGTCGCCCACGTTCAGTGTATCGAGCGGCTTTTCGCCAACATGTAGCAGATAAGTAGGCGACGGATCGGCCAGGGCATAGTCCCAGTTGATTTTGTAAAGCTCCTCGGTGGGCCCCGCTGTGATGATAGGATTGCGTACCGTCACCGAATAGAGAGGAGTGAGGAACTGCTGGCTGACGCTTTCATTGACATTGTTGACGGCGATGTCAGGGTGGATCAGCAGATAATCAGGCCGCTCCTTCCCCGGCAAGCGTGAAATTGCGTCGTAGATAGTACCCCAGCCGCTAAATGCCGCCCCGCGCAGCGAATTGGTGGTCAACCCCACCACATCAACCGTGTATCGCTTCGTAAGGTACTTGTGAGCGCCCACGTCGTTTACTGCTATGCTCGCGTCAGGAGGGATGTTGCTCGTTAGCCACTGGCTGAAGGCCATCTGCTGGTAGTAAATATCGCGCGTGCTGTCGCCGAATGCAAATATGAAGCCGATGAACTGCGGCAGGGAGGGAATAGCTAATGCGATTGCTGCCACAACGAGCGCACGCTTTCGCACCTTGAGCTTTAACTCCTGCGCAAGAGGTCTTTCCCTCTGCGCGTAGACGATCGGCAATGCGAAGTTGACCAGCGCCGCCACTCCTGTAGAGATGTAAAGCCAGACTATCCAGTCGTAGGGGTGATAATAGCGATAGAAGTGAGTGGGCGGCAGCAGAAGGGCGAGGCCCACGCCGCCGGTGAAAGTAAATATTATCAAGCTGTGCAGGAAACGGTAGCGCGTCTTTGCGAGGGCCACACCTACGCCCAGCGCCGCCAATACAATCCCCAGCAGAGGGAAGGGCGAGCGCCCAACCTCCATCCCCAGATAAACATCCTTCATAATGAGCATAAAATAGCCCGTGCTGAGTGACAGCTTTTCCTGCAAAGGCATATAGGGTATATACCAGATAGACTTGGAGGCGGCTGTGTTAAACTGCCAGTAGCCTGTCGCGGCAAGATTGACGGCGTAAGGCAATAGCCCGACCACCACAGGCGCAAGGAGAAGCATGTGGCGCATCGAGAGCCGTCGGGAGCGCCAGAGCCAACCTATCGTGGCAAGGCAGACCACAGAGATAAGTATGTGCCCTTCGGGCCGCAGCAGAGCCGTCAGCACGCCTGTCGCGGCAAGCCACCCGAAGCGTCCCAGCCGCATACCGTGCAGCCATGCCCAGAAAAAAGCTACCAGCGCAGCGGTATAAGCGCCCGTCTCCATGCCGGTGAGAAAGGTCCAGTTGAGCCTTCCATCCAGGAGCAAGAAGCCCGCGCTGAAGAGCGCCACCGGCCTCCCGGCCACCTGCAACGCCAACTTATACAAAAGCAGCACCGCCGCCAGGTGAGCTACAAAGTTTAGCAAGTCTGCATAAAGGAGAGGTTTGAGGCCGTCGAGAAAGGCGAAAGCCGGAGCCAGCAGAAAAGGGAAGAGAAAGGAGCTATCGCCCGATGATAGCGCATCACCCGTGTTATACTGAAATGGGTGTCCGTTCGCCAGCTGGCGGGCATACTGGAAGTGTATAAAAGTATCATCGAGGGGAGGCGCTAAATGTCCTCCGCTGCCCCATATACCGAACAAAAAGGTGACTACTGTAACCACCAAAGTAGCCGCAGCCAGCCACAGCATATCTCTGCGCTCAAAAGAGTTGTCGGAATCTACCTCCGCCCCAACCTCCGGCTCGACCGCATGCTGGCTTCGCGCTAAATCGAGGTGTGCAGTCATGGCTCGTATTATACAACAGGCCCTACCCCGCCGGCCCGCTATAAACAGTTCCGCGCAGACCTTCCGATATAGAGGTCGTTCGACGGCAAGACCTTACAGACAACATCAGGTCAACGCCCGGCGGGTAGAAGGGCGTCTAAAACTTGGCGTTTAAGCTCGTGAAGGATCATGGATCGTCTGCCTTTATGATTGCGGGCGTGGCAGAGAGAGCGCATGGATGTGGATAACTCTACGACCTGTGCCTGGGTAGAAGGGGCGCGAGCACTAATCCGGTGAGTATAGAAAAGTAATACTTAGGAGGTATTGTAATATAGATATCCCTCTGGCATAATAGCTAATGCAATCAGGCAAATTGTGGCACCATAGTTGTTTGCAAGTAGCAGCCGAGCGATCTCTCAACGATCGGCACGCAAAAGTAAATACCCGGATTGGAATGCAACGGCTCTTACTTTATCTCTCGATCCTCAACCCCGCAACCTCACAGGTACGCCGTAAGCTCCCGCCACTCTGACCACTATACTACGCCTAACAGCAACAATTTGGCGAACTGAATCTAGCCTCATAGTCCATGTACCAACCACATCAGAAAACGAAGACAAGCTGTGGCGCGGCTGCTCACATTTTGGCAGCACCGAGCGTGGCGAGTAGTATACGTCTAATCCGAATGGGTGAATTTATGGTCTAACCCACACATAAGACAATCAGGCGTTTCACTAATGGCACTTAAATTGCTATTAGGAACGATTGGAGTAGCAAAAGGATTGGCACTTCTCCTACATTTTTACTCTTACTTTATCTCTCAAGATTACCCGTACCCTTACTTGAGGCAGGTGTCTTCCTTGCTATCTTTTCTACTCCCGCAGCGGGGCAGAAGGCTGCAATAAGCTAAGCGTTGGAATATTTGTACAGAACAGGTTAGACGAGAGTGCGTTGATAGCGCGACATGCTCGTCAGGCGGGCGCACGCCGGTATGGCGCTGATCTGGAACATCGAAGGAGCACGAGCTATGAAGAACGTTATTGCAAAATGGACTAATAAGGACGCGCACCGACTTTTAGTCTTCTTGACTATATTGGCGCTGCTGCTAACCACTGTCGCGACAGGTTTCGCGCAGACGAGCTCTGGAAGCTCGACGGGCAGCAGCGTCACAGCCGGTTCAGTCGCAAGCGGGCAAGGCTCGCAGGCAGCAAGCTCCACCGGCAAAGGCGGCCCAAGTGGAATCGTGAGTAAAGGTGGCGGCTCAACGCAGGCCCCGTCAGCAACGGGTAACGGAGCGCCTGGCTCTAACCCTATAAGTGGCAGGCCAATTGCCACTCTGGTCCCACACCCGGTCGCCAGAGCTACAAGTGAGCCAAACCCCAGGCCGAAGCCTGGAGCAGAGCAGCCGACAAGCACAGCTCTGAAAAGCAGCAATTCGGGCGATTCGCCTGACCCCCGTCGTACCGCCACCCCTACAGCTGAGCCATGTGATAGCTCCGAGCTGGACGCTACCATAGGCACCCCTTCCGGCGGCAGTGTGACGGCTCGCATTCGAAATATTTCAACAAACTGCACTTTCCACGTCGGCCTGGCCAGCTACGAAAGAGTAGACGACAATATTGACAATCAGATCCTCTTCGACTCGTCAGAGGCTGACCTCGCCCCAGGTGAGAGCATCGACCTGTCGGTCAGCTTGCCCAACTGTGCTTATCAGGTAGACGCATTCCGGGGTGCTTTGATCACCAACTTCCATGGCGGCGTGCGCTACGGCAATCGCCTGCTCGACGACATTGTCGGCGGTGGCGCTTATTGCGTGGAAGGGACCGGCACACCAACAGAGACGGAAACCTCGGTGCCTGCCACTCACACACCTGTGCCACCGACCAGCACATCGACACATGTGCCGTCAACAAGCACACCAACAGAGACAGAGGTGCCTGCCACTCACACGCCTGTACCGCCAACTAGCACATCGACACATGTGCCGTCAACAAGCACACCAACAGAGACAGAGGTGCCTG
>JADMIH010000134.1 GCA_015478675.1 Chloroflexota bacterium
TTACCTCCCTGCCCTCCCCTGCCACCGAACGCGTGGTGTGTTATAATGTGCTGTCAAAAGAGAAGAGTACAATCCATGATAGAGTCTGAAACGTTAGTTTTATTGTATGTACCATGCAGCACGAAAGAGGAAGCGGTGCGGATTGGCACCTATCTCGTAAACGAGCGCCTGATCGCCTGCGCCAACACTTTTGAGTCGCAGTCCATCTACAGGTGGAAAGGCAAGATACAGAGCGAAGCCGAAGCAATATTGCTTTGCAAAACGACAAGCCTGCGAGCTTTCGCCGCAGAAAAGAGGATCCGGGAGCTTCACAGCTACGATTTGCCTTGTATAATGACGCTCAAGCCGGCGAGTGTGAACTACGATTACGCAAAATGGGTGGCGGGTGAAGTGTCACAGAGTGCGACGCTCGCAGGCGCTCACGATAGCGAAGTTACCAACTAAGGACAGTTAGGGATAGTAGAGTGGAAATCTTTGGAATCGGCCTACCCGAAATAATAATGGTTGCGGTCGTGGCTCTGATTGTGCTAGGTCCAGAACGCCTGCCGGAAGCGGCGCGCACAATCGGCAAGGGAGTGGCCGACTTCCGCCGCGCAATCGAGCCTGCCCGTAGCGCATGGACTGACCTCTCCAGCGAATTCACCTCGGCTGTGACCTCTGCCACCTCTGCCACCTCTGCCACCCCTGTGCAGGGAACAAAGGCCGACGGTAACCCCTGGGATGTTCACCCCATTCTGCAAAAGATGACGGACGAGGAGCGGGCGATTTACATGCGCGGCGGCGAGATGCCCCAGCGCGTTCAGCAGGAGCTTGCCGAGAGCGCCAATATCTACACCAACGGCCACTCTCCCAATGGCAACGGTTCGTTGCCCGAGCTTGACTACCCCATGCCGCATAGTGAGATGATCTTTCAGCCTGCGCCACAGGCCGAAGCCGAAGACCTCTCTTACCCGGAACCAGGGACCACAACCCAGAAGGAGAAAGAAGAGAAATGAACAAAAGCCGGCGACGCGCAGTTCAGAAGCACAGGGCAAAAGAGCACAAGTTCCAGGCGTTGAGGAAGAGCGGCCAGGACGCGGGTAGCGCTGCCCGACCTCACGCAACCGCGCCGCAAAGTACGATGGCACGCCCCGCGAGGCCAACCGCCCCTACGCCTGCCTTTCCTCCCCACGCGGAGTCACCCACACCTGAAGGAACTCCCATCGCCCCGTCCGAATGAGGCCTGGGGCAACCACGCCCTCTTGAATAGCGAGGTGCAGAAAGCCAAGATTTTTTCGGAAGCTCCGATTCAAATGGCGGTTTTAGCGTCCCGGGCCAAGCGTCTTACTTGACTACAAACTGCCCGTTCATACCTTGATCCTTGTGTAATTCACAATAGACCTGGTATGTTCCTGCTGCAACGTTCACCAGCGCGACCCTCTTGCTCTGGCCGGGCGCAAGCTGCGTTTCGGCTATCAGACCCTTCACCTCAACCTCGTGTATATTCGCACCGGAGTTGGTGAGCACTATCGTCAGAGGCTTGCCCGCCTCTGCGCTGTAGTCGGTGGGAGCGAAGACGTTGTCCTTAGCTATGATAGTTATCTGCTGTGCTGCCGGCTGCGCCGTAGCTCCGGCGGAGCCGCTATCGTTATTGGGGGTTGTTGCGCCCGTAGCGCCCGTAGCTGCGCCGCAGCCAGGCAGGAGAGCCAGCAGCACCCCGCAGGCAATCGCGCCTGTGATCAGCCTTATCAATGGTTTCTTACTTTGACTTTCTTCAAGGTTTAGTTGGGCTTCATTTCCGCCGGGGCAGGAGATATAACCGCAGCCTCAGTAGCCTCAGTAGAAGCAGGCGCAGCTACGGGGGGTGCAGGCAACTGCGCGGACTGCTTCGCCGGACGCAGCAAGATGGAACCGGTAATGATAAGATAGCCGAAGTAGCCCACTACTTCGCTGAGTGACGGCTGGGAGACATACCCTGTCAACGCCTGAAGAATAGACCCCAGGCTGCTGCTATTTGGTATCAGCGCCGATGTGTCCCATAGAGGCTCTATAATCGCGGGGATCCAGCCCACATCTCCGAGTTCGCCAATAGCATAGCGGAAGATAGCCGCCGCGAAGATGACCAGAAGCAGGCTTGTAATCCTAAAGAAGGTGCGAAGCTGGAGCCTCATCCCTGCCACGTAGACGGCCCATGCCACCACCAGCGCCGCCGCGAGGCCAATGAGACCTCCAACGAGCGCTGCCATGCCACTCGACTGAAAAGCCGAGGCTGAAAGGAAAAGTGCGGTTTCGACGCCCTCACGCGCCACAGTCAGGAAAGCGACTACAAAGAGACCCCAGGCGGCTCCCTGTGTCATCTTTGTCTTCATGTCATGCTCAAGGGAACCTTTGATATAGCGAGCTTGCCGCGACATCCAGAAGATCATGTACGTCAGCATCACAACCGCGAAAAGCGACGTTAGCCCTTCGTAGATCCCCTTGGCGGGATAGTCAAACTGTGAGTTAATCAACTGAAGAACTACAGTGAACCCCACCGCCATCAACGCCGCCGAGATTGCTCCCGCCCAGACGGAAAGTTGGCGGTCGAGCCTACCCACCTTACGTAAGTACCCAAGCATGATAGCCACAATAAGGGCACCCTCAAGGCCCTCGCGAAATACAAGAATGGCAGCAGCGATATTCATATGTATAAGCTCCAGTTCTTTTGCTAAGAGTGCCGCTCACTTCCGGCAGGCGGTCCATATTAACGTACCTTAATTTGGAGTTGGTGTCAAGAGGTGAATGTTAATTTTAGCAGAAGAAACTGTAAAAAGTCTGCAAAACGTTAGCCTGTAAGCAGGGTCGGCAACCAGCTTCGTCCTCAACTCGCCGGTAGGGTGCGTATCCAGTCGTGCAACACGGCGTGAGTGCTTGGGAAGGCAAGCTCGCCCCAGGGTACTTCATCCGGCGCAAAGGCGCATACCTCGGTTGCCTCAGCGGTGAGATGAGGCAGCTCGCTGATAGGAGACAAGCGGGCAATGTAGACGACGTTAACCACAGCAGTGGAGGCCTGCGAGTATACCCCCAGCAGCCGTTCCAATTCGACTTCGCAGCCAATCTCTTCGCGCGTCTCACGTATCGCCGCCTCAGCAGTCGACTCGTCCCACTCCTGGTAGCCCGCCGGATAAGTCCACAAGCCGAGCCGTGGCTCTATGCCGCGCCGCAAGAGCCACACTTTGCCGCCTTGTACAGGCAACGTGCCGCTCACAATCTTGGGGTTCAGATAGTGTACGTGCCTGCATCGCGGGCAGACCAGGCGCGGCCGATCTTCAGTAGGCAGCTTTATTTCCGCGAGGGGGGATGCGCAAAGAGAGCAAAAACGAGGATCGTTCATACTAAAAGCCTGGCAAAGTAGTAACGCTGAAACGCAATGCTATGATGCTTGGCACTCTATAATGTATAATTTACTCCTAACAGTTGTCAATAAATGCTAATTAGAGATACATCAACCCCACAGGCTAAGCACTCACCTCAAGGCTCGTGGCCCGATGCCGCGCTTGCTTGTCACTATTTGCTATGTTAAAATCAATGTTGTGGATCAGGTCCCTTCATGAGGAGAGTGGCCCTATTTGTGCTAGCATGGCACGACTTCAACACTCCCCCTGACCCCCTCTAGCGCATTGAGGAGCCGCTTTTTGTCATCTTCAATTGAGACGGTCTCAACAGAATACATGCAGCCTGGAACTCCCCACATCTCCTTCTGGGTGAAGTACAGAGTCCTTTTGGCCCTGGTTGCGATCCTGATAGCGGGCGCTTTTTTCCGCTTTTATGGGCGCAATTTCGACCAGGACCAACACCAACACCCCGATGAGCGCTTTATTGTCGGAGTTACCCAGGGTGTCACCTGGCCTTCAGCTGGGCAAAACATTTTCGATCCAAATACCAGCCCTTTGAATCTCCGGCGTGATCAGATCGGTTCATGCAGCAACCCAGCAGGCTGCCGCTACCCCTACGGCTCGCTGCCTGTTTATTTGACGCGGGCAGCAGGGTGGGGACTCGACACTCTGCTTCCTCCTACAATTAGCACTCCACGTGGCTACTATTTGCAGGACTACAACGCGGTCACTCTGCTTGGGCGCTGGATCTCTTCCATCTTCGACCTGCTCACTATTTTGCTCGTCTTCCTCATTGGGCGGCGCCTCTATTCCAGCGGTACCGGGCTGATAGCAGCCGCCCTTGCCGCCTTCGCCGTCACCCTCATTCAGAATGCGCATTTCTACACTTCTGATACATTACTTACTACTTTTATTATAGGTGCGCTCTACTTTAGCGTTGTGATGATGCAGCGCCCTGCCTGGTGGGCAGCAGCCGGAGCAGGCGTCTGCATCGGGTTGGCGGTAGCCACCAAAGTCTCAGTGGTCCTCTTCGCGCTGGTGGTGGTGGCTGCTGTTGTGCTGCGTGCTGCATATCGTTTGAGAACGCGCAAGCTCGGAGCAGACCTGGGCGATCCGATCGGGGTCAAACCTGCGTCTGTTGCAGAGAGGTCGCGTAGCTTCGGCGGACATTTGCTGCGTGGGCTGCGCTACGTATTCGTCGCCGCTCTCTTTGCTTTTCTGGCCTTCGCGATCACAGAGCCTTATGTTATCTGGCAGTTCGATTTTTCACGCTTCCAGGTGGGCGGCATCACCGCCGTGCTCGACTCCAACCCCTGGTGGGGCGGCATCGTCGAGCAGGCAGGCATCCAGAGCGGCCAGATAGACCTGCCTTATACACGGCAATATATCGGCACTGTGCCTGTGCTCTATAACCTGCAAAACATGGTGCTGTGGGGGCTTAGCCCCATTCCAGGCATCGTGGTGGTGGTTGGCTTCCTGCTGGGCCTCTGGCTCGCATTCCGCAAGCGGCCTGCCGAAGTATTGCTGATGGCGGGGGCGATACCGTACTTCGCCACCATTACTCTGCCCCTCGAAGCCAAGTGGATGCGCTATATGCTGCCCCTTGTGCCTATATTCTGCCTCCTGGGTGCGGCCCTTCTCATGCGTGGGACGATCTGGATGCGGAGCCGTATAGCACAGATGCCCGCCAGAGAGCGAACGGCTTCGACCAGACTCCGCCGCAACATCTTTCCTGCCCTGACCGTCATCACAATCGCCTCCGCCTTCCTCTGGTCGGTGGCCTTCATGAATATCTACTCGCAGGACCAGTCTCGCGTGCAGGCATCTCAATGGATATATGCGAACGTGCCGGATGGCGCTGTACACAGCGTGGAGGGCTGGGATGATGAACTGCCGCTAGGCTTGCCAGGCAACAGCAGTTTCAACCGTTACGGTGCGCCACTCCCACTCAACCTCTACGATGACAAACCACCCGAAGGTGAGTTTGAGTACCTCACCAACATGCTCAACCAGACACGCGCGCAGTTGGCCGTAACGGAGGCAGGAGCTAACGCCATCAGCAGCGCGGGGGACACTCAGATATTCCAGGACGTGCCGCCAGGCAGCCCATCGTACGCAGCGATTAACCAGGTGGGGAGGAGCGGCAGCATGAAAGGCTTCGCCTGCGGGGTTGCCCCGCAGGAGCCGTGCCTCGGACCAAACAACAAGCCCTACTTCCGACCGAATGCCCCAGCCCTCGACTATATCATCCTTGCCAGCAATCGCCTCTATGGGTCTATACCCCGGTCACCCTGGCGCTATCCTGTGCAGACTGAGTTCTACAAGCTCCTGTTCGAGGGCAAACTGGGCTATAAGCTGGTGAATACAACGCAAGTGACCCCGGAGCTTTTCGGCATGCGCTTCGACGACCAATCAGCCGACGAGAGCTTTACCGTTTACGACCACCCAAGAGTGGACATCTTCCAGAAGGTCAGCACACTGAGCCAGGACCAGCTCAGATCGCTTTTTAGCTCATCGCTCAACCGCCCTGTCAGCCAGTACAGCCCGACGCGTCAAGGCTCTGCGCTGGATAACAATTCGCTCGCGTATGACGGCAGCATGCCGCCCGTCACAATCTCGCAGCTTCCTGTCGTCAATGACTACTCGTGGAACCCCCTCGCGCAGGAGAATACGCAGTGGATCGGCGTTCTGCTCTGGCTCCTGGCGATGGAACTGCTGGGGCTGATCGTCTTGCCTATTGTCGTTACCATCTGCCGCAACCTGCCGGATAGAGGCTACTCGGTCACGAAGCTAGTAGCGCTCCTCCTTGTCTCATGGGGAACCTGGATCCTGGCGAGCACGCATCTTGTGCCATTCACCACATGGAGCGTACTGCTCGTTACCCTCATCCTTGCCCTGCTGTCCCTCTTATGCTGGCGGCTCGGCGCTGGGCGCGACATCCGACGCTATTTGCGCGAGAAGCGGGCGCTGGTGGTTTTCTATGAAGCTATTTTCCTCATAGGCTTCGCCGCCTTCCTCTGGATACGGATGCAGAATCCCGACCTGTGGCAGCCTTATCTGGGCGGCGAGAAACCAATGGAGTTCGGCTTCCTCAACGCCATACTACGCAGCCCCTGGATGCCCCCCGCCGATCCTTTCTTCTCTAACGGCGTGATCAACTACTACTATCAGGGCTACTTCATCGTAGCCAACATGATAAAGCTGGTTGGCGTGGACCCGGCAATCGCCTTCAACCTGACTATACCTCTCCTGTACGGCCTGGCATTCACAGCAGCGGCGGGGGTGCTTTATAATCTTGTCGCCTGGAGCCAGCGACGGCGCGGCAGCCTGCACATTGTGTCGCGCAGCGGGCTAGCCTTCGGCCTCCTGGCAGGGGTGCTGATGCTGGTGATCGGCAACATGGTAGGCCTTTACCAGTTGTTCATGATCACCTTTCCCAGGGCCGCCCCTACTGTACTGAGCTGGGTGCAGAAGTTCGGCATCACCGAGCAGTCGTTGACCGCTCCACCACCCACCTTCGACTTCTGGGGGCCTAGCCGCGTGATCGCTCACACCATAAATGAGTTCCCTTTTTGGAGCTTCCTCTTCGCGGACCTCCACCCTCACCTTATGGACATCCCCTTCACGCTGCTGGCAGTTGTGCTGAGCCTTAATCTCGCCTTCTCAGGCCGCTTCAGAGGCCTGCGCCATGCGCTTAGAGCCACAGCCGCTAAGCAAAGCTTGCTCCATGCCATTACGGAGTCGCTGTCCTGGCTGTGGGGCTGGGGCTGGGCAGGCGTGCTGCGCTTTGGCGTGACGGCGCTGTCACTCGGCACTCTTGCCGCAGTAAACTCCTGGGACTTTCCTACCTACGCTGCTGTGGCGGGAGGGGCGACTCTCATCGCCCTCCTACTGGCGAACAGTCAGTTGAGGCAAGAGCCGGCAGATTTGCATGCGGCTGGAAACCCGAGCCTGGCGAGCCGTTGGACGCTCTATTTAATCAGCATTGTTTCGATCGCAGCGCTGGCAGGGGTGGCTCTACTTGCCTATCTACCCTTCTTCCTCAGCTTCAAGGCTTTTTACACAAAGATTCTTCCGCTGGTAGATGGAGGGGTGATACAGAATAGCACCACCATCATGCACCGCACTACGCTCGCCGAGTTCCTCGTGATATGGGCGCTCTTTGTCTTTATCGCAATCTCCTACCTGGTATATAGATTATGGAACTTTCCCTGGCAAGCAGCTTACGCCAGCCTGACCCGGTCAGTTCCTTCCCAACCTAGAACCCTTTCCCAGCAGATGGCGAGCAGCCATGCTTTTGCGCCGCGCTTGGCTCTGCCCTGGCAAGGCTTTAGATTGGCCCCTTCTCTCTCCGGCGCAGAGGTCGGACCGGCAGCCTCCCGATCGCACTTCTCTTTCAGGGTGGACCAGGGGACGGGTACAGAAGAGAATGCGCCTGCGAGCCGCACATCCACAGGCGGTGATACACCAACCATTTCAGATGTTGTAGAGGATAGCAGGTCCGCCTCCGACGTGCAGAGGGATCACGCCGTGGAGGAGCCAGGCTCCGTACTATCTGTCTACTCCCATCGCGAGGAGAGCCACGCAGATGGAACGGATAACTACACGGCCTATGCTTCGCCACAAAGAGAGATTGAACCTAACGGCTGGGGCGAACCCTCAATCGACGAAGAATACGGCAACAGTCACGGTGGCGGCACACCGAACGAAGCGGCGAACTGGGTAGCTGAGGCTCACAGCCACGCTCAGATCGAACCTGCCTTGCCTGCGGCGACACCCAATCCGGGCGTTATTCCTCTGTGGGCAGGCCTTGGTCTGCTTGCTATAACAGCGTTGGTTGTGATCCTCCAACTGGCAACTGGACAGTACCTGATCGCCTTACTAGCTGCCTTGATCGGTGGCATCGCGGCGACGACCCTCGCCACGTCGCGCTCGGCAGTATCGCTCTTTACCGGTCTACTAATGGCAGCGGCCATGTCGGTCGCTCTCGGCGTGGAGCTGGTCTACCTGGCTGACCACCTGAACGGCGGCGACAGCTTCAGGATGAACACTGTCTTCAAGTTCTACATGCAAGTGTGGGTGCTCTTCGCGCTGGGCGGGGCGGCGGCTATTTACCACATCCTCTATGGGATCGGCTCGCGCCGCACGGCTCATGAGGCCGCAGCGAAAGCTGGCGAAGCAAATAGCGCGCTTCCACTGCTTGCAGATGCCACCCTACCGGCGAACGGGCATAAAGATGAGAGTGAGCCGGACACCGTCCCGCTGCCACGCCTTTCTTCAACCGCAGACGATATACATAGCAACTGGCTCGTCTGGAGCGCAGAGGCTGCTGCACAGCCTGAGGCCATCAACGAACCTGACTATTACCAACCGGAAGCCCAGGTAGCCCTAGCCCCTGTACACCCGGCAGGTGAGAAGGCTGTGAGCTATCTGCACACGCCTGCTGCGCCTCCGACGCCACCGAAGCCTTCCAACCCGCGACTTCGCTGGACAGGGGGGCGCGTCGCCTGGTCAGGCGTCTTCGCGCTATTTATGCTGGCGGCGCTGGTCTTTCCCCTCTTTGACACTCGCAGCCGCCTGTTGACGCGCTTTCCAGTCACACCGCCTATTGGCACTTTGAGCGGGATCAAGTACATGACGACCGCGACTTACGGCACAGATCAGGCTCCGGCTCCTATCAACCTAAAGTATGATTATCAGGGAATAAAGTGGCTGAACCAGAATGTAAAAGGCCTGCACGTTATCGCTGAACTACCTACTGACTACTACCGGGCGGGGGGCATGCGCGTGGCGAGCAACACAGGCCTGCCGATGGTGATAGGCGCGCAGCACGAGGAGGAGCAGCGCGCCCCGCAGGATGGCGTAGCCATATACAACACCCTCGTTGGGCAGAGACGTAGCGACATGACCGAGTTCTTTACCACACCCGACGTCCAACGTGCTCTGACGATTATCAACAAGTACAATATTGATTACATCTACCTTGGGCAGTTAGAACAGGCGAAGGCCGGGAATAGCGGCATGGCGAAGTTCACGCAGCTTGCAGACCCGAAGGTAGGCGTACTCAAGGAAGTCTTTGATGCCAACGCTCCGGCTGGACTGCCAGGTACTATCATCTACCAGGTGGCGCAAGACACAAAGTCGCTGATTGGCAGCCCCGTGGGAAACAGCGGAGCGCCGGGCATTGGCATCACACCCCTGCCCACTGCGGTGCCGACGGCTGTGCCTACTCCGCCCACCAATGATCCCGCGCTCCAGGCGCTCATTGCTGATGTCACAGCAAACCCAACCGATCGCGACAAGCGGATGAAGCTGGTCAACTGGTATCTTGACCGCACTTTCTACATAGCGGCTGCACAGCAGATGGAAATCATAGTGAAGCAGAATCCTACTGACATAGCTATACGCCAGCAGCTTGGAGACGCTTACCAATCGGCGGGGCAGCCCGACAAGGCGCTGAAGACGTGGGAGGATGCCCGCGACGTAGACCCGAACAACCCTGCGGGGCACAACAAGGTTGGAGTGGCATATATGGACCAGCACCGCACGGACGATGCGGTCCGCGAGTTCCAGGCGGCTGTGACCGTTGACCCCGCCTTCATCGAAGCGTGGGTACACCTGGGCAACGCGCTTGAGACCAAAGGCGACCAACAGGGCGCAATCAATGCATATCAAAACGCGGTGAACAACGCCAAGGGCGACAGCAGTTGGGTTCAGGAGGCACGTGACCGCCTGAGCAAGCTGAAGTAGACAGTTGAAATGAGAAACGGGAAAGGTGAAGGGTATGGATTCGGGGTGAGGGTGCGTTGGGGGTGAGGGTAGGTGGCGGTACGCCCGCACGGATACCCCAAGGAGATTGTTCAACCCCATCTCTGAACACCTTACCAGGATAGGGCCTATGCGTCAGACGAATTGAGCGGTTCTGTGTGCATGAGGACCCAGCAAGAGAACTCCCAATTGGGGGCAGTGCTTACGGCCCAGGGCTTCTCAGGCCCAAAACCAATCAGCGGCAAAACGTTTTCCTCTGCTTGATTTAGCACGCATAAGCCCTGTTACCAGGAGTTCCCATCTTGACAGCAGCTTCTTACTTCTATATAATGCGCCTACGCCAGCGATGCAATAGTGCGGCGCTTGTACACCGTATCGTAAATTGCGACACGGCCAACATACCTCCGGGTACGTTCGGTCCGCGATCATCCTTTGTAAAGGAGGTGATCGGCCCTACGCTTGCACTGATGCCCACTACATGGCTTGTAAGCTCCGGGTTTGGGCTACCCATAGCGTTGTCTGAGCTTATCCGAGGCAGCCTTTTGTGTCGTTGCAAGTCATCTTGAGGGATGGTGACCTTTCGTAAAAGAAAAACGGAGGAGAGTTTTACCTATGAAGACCGCAAAACGT
>JADMIH010000135.1 GCA_015478675.1 Chloroflexota bacterium
TTTGTAATTATCTTTTCTTTACCGGCTTCTAGCGGTCCGCCCATGGTAGCTGCCTGACCACCTGTGCAGGGTTGCCTTCCACATAGCTATTGGGCGGAACGTCCCCCGAGACCACAGCCCCTGCGGCCACTACACTGCCGCGCCCAATTGTTGCGCCCGGTAAAACAATCGCTGCCAGACCGACCCAACAGCCATCATGGATACTCACGGGTCTGGCTATAACGGTCGGCAATCTTCGCTGCGAGCCTGGCCCTAATGGGTGCGTTCCAGTGTAGATGATTACTTCCGGGCCGATAGATACGTTCTTGCCTAACGACACTTCTGCGTCCAGGTTGATTGTGACCCGGGCACCGGTAACTACGCCTGGACCGATGTGTAGCTTATCGTAAAAGCCGCTCATACCGCTCACCAGGCGCAAATTGCTCATAATGAAGGCGTCATTCGCAACGTCGAAGCCGATCTTGCGGTATAACCGGCTTCGTATAGCGCTGGCGTCATCGGGTAGAGGGCTGCACACCAGATTCGCCAATTTGTACTTCAGATGAAAGGTTTGCAACAAGTCCTTCAGATAGTAAATCAGCTTGGCCTGGATGCGTTGCGGCCTACCCACAGTGATGTCCATTGACAATCGACTCTCTCCTTGATAAGTTGTGCCTACCTCAATGGAGCGTTATGACGTGCGCGTGAAGCCACGTTAGCTTCTCAATTAATATTGTAGTGTGGAATGATTGCGCCCCCATTAAACAGAGCGCGGCCACTTATTGCGGACTGTTAACACCTTTGCTCGTAATGTGAGCGGGCCGGAAAAGTGGCCGTACCTTTACGAGCGCCGGCCCCAGCAGTTTTACACCCCACGTTTCTTGAGAGCGGCAATAATAGCAGGTAGAGAGGTCATCGAGGAGATCTCAGCTGTGGTGAAGCTGAGGTGAAACTCACTTTCCAGAGCAATCAGCAAGGTCACCTGTTCGAGCGAGGACCAGGGTGCGAAATCTTGTTGATTGAGGTCCGCGGGAATATTGTGCTCATCAACGCCGAATACTTCGGCCATGATTTCGCGTACTTTATCGGTCAATAGGGTTTCTACTTGCACTTGTTTGTTCCTTCCTCCAAATTAGTCAGCTTACAGCGTCTGTGTTATCTTCCAAGCCGATTTTCAATCCAGGCTTGAGCTACTCTCAAGCCGCACAGGAAGACGTTTCCTCACTCTGCTGCGTAGCGAGGCGGCAACGGCGAGTGCCTGCGGCAGCCAACCATAACGATACACAGTAACTCGTAAATTGCTGACGGGGTAGCCCCCAAAGTGGGATTTGTAGCCATGATTGCCTCGCAGCAGATCAAAGGTGTGGCAGCCTGCCTCTATGGCGTCTCTTATGCTGTCTGCCAGCAAACAGACCCCCAGGCTCAAGCTTGACCATTTCGGGTCCTGACTCGTACCGAGTGCATAAAAATAACCTACCCCATTATGCCTGTAGTTGTATATGACGCCGATAATTTGTCCCTCTGCCGAGCGGGCCAAGCGCAAACCTACCATACCGCCAGCGGCCAGATTATCGGCGAGATGTTTGTGCAGCGTGCGTGCCTGCTCGGTAGCGAAGATCCCTCCCGAAGCGTCGCCCGCCCATCGCTCCTGGTGCAGCGCGAAAAGGGCCTCCATAGCTTCGTTGCGTGCAGCCGCGTCGTCGGACGCCACCTGCACAAGAGTGTGCCCTGCCCCTTGAAACTTGCGCAGCTTGCGCCGCAGGTTCTGACGAGAATTGGAGCTTAGACTGTCCAGATAGTCGTCAAAGGTTGCTGGGAGAGGTATGAGGCGGCATGCATCTGATGTCTGTACCTTGACAGTCCAGCCGAAGTCGGCAACGCCCCCCTGGTAGGTTTGTGTCAGCCAGTTTGCCCGAGCAGGGTCTCCCGATTGACAATTGCGCAGGTCGATTGCTGCCCACCGGCTCTTCTTGAGGTGTGCTAACATCGCCTGCCAGACGCCCCTCTCCATACCTCGCGCCACAATTGGCCCGCCATAGTCACCAATCGGGTAGCCCGAAGTGGAACAACCGGCCACCTCCAAAATCTGCAACAACCCCAGGCGGGCTGCCCTGGCCAGGGGCAGTAGACCCATCAGCTCCCCCTGGCCGTTGCGGGCTACCAGCAGCAGCAGTTGTTTGTCAGGTGCGCCGTGCTTCCAAAATGCCTCTACCCACTCCCATGTGGCAAAGACGGAGACATTGTTGGCTCTATTGAGGAGCTCGTGCCAATCGCTTCGCAGAACTTCGAATTCGGCGAATGAAGCGCATTCACTGACTATGAGCATCAGTTCTTCTCTATCTTTCTGTACATTTGTCTATTGGCCTCAACCTGTGCCAGCGAGGTAGCGCACGCGGCGCTCTTTGCGTGCATGCAGCGCATTTGGCTCGATCTCCTTATCGGGGAGTGCTCCGAGGTTTACCCCTTCAGGTATTTTGAACTTAGTGATATTACTATTCCAGGCTGAGGTGAGCGCCCCAAGAGCCAGCCCTGCATACATCATAAGTCTAAAACCCATCAGTCCCTGATCCAGCAAAGCGAGCACGAGCAACGATATCAATATAGCATGCACAGCGAAGGCAAAAACGAGAAATTCCGCGCACTCACGCATCTGGGTTCGCACGGCGCGCGATTGGCGTTCGACTGCGATGCGGCTTGTCTCCGCCGCCAGCATCTCTCTTTCGGCTATCTGAAGTACCTTTAACCTGGCTGCTCCGAGCCGAACGGAGGTGACAATCAACATAATTGATAACCCTATGATCGCCCAGAAGTTCGCGAAGCCAATAATGCCTGTGCGCATCCATACCCAGAGCATGTTGTTGTGAGGCATATAGAGCTGGAACACCCACGTGTTCGTTAGATCCACGAGGGGTCGGACCACGATGAAGGGGCGTCCGAAACCGATCCCCAGCAAAGGGCTTGTCGAAATAGTAAAGCGCAGGTTTTCAGTCTCTATATCCCTGTACAGGTTGGAAGAATAGTCACGCTCGTCAGGGTTGATGACTGACTTGATGGATTGTGCGGGTTTGCTGAACAAACCGTTCGTGCTATTCCAGAAGAGGGCCAGGTATGCGCTTCCCAGCACAGCGGCCATGATCAGCATCTTCACCATCATGCGACGCTGCGCTTTGGACCTCACGCTCAACCACACCATCGGCAAATAAGTAACCAGGACAAAGGTGATGCAGACATATGCCGCACGACGCTGGTTAATCCCGATCATGTACAGAACCAGTGGCGACATGGCCGCCAGCGTATAGAGCATCCACTTCGGCAGCCATCTCCTCCACAGGACGACGGCAGGCAATAGCGCGATCCCCAGGGCAAAAAATAGCGAATCGTCGTGCTCCAGCACCACCTGCGCTACGCTGCGCACGTCTGCGGGCATGATCAGATAGCGAAAAACGCCTTCGAAAGAGCGCAAGAGGATGCAAACAATTGTTATGCCGAGCAGAGTACGGATGTGCTGAGGTCCTTTGACTGTGTTGACCGCCAGGATATAGAACATCACCAGGTAAAGAAGTGGACGGATCTCCCACAGGGAGGTCTTGAAGTCGCCTCCCCCCAGCATACCAATAATCTCCCCTACCGCTACCAGCGCTCCAAAGATCACCATCGGCCAGAACAAAGGCCCCTGGTTCAGTCTCTCGTGTCTGTGCAAACGGCGAACTAGCGTGCTCCCCAGCGCCAGGATCAGGAGTATCTCAGGCACGTTGAGATAAACGATGTTACGATAAACATCCGCGTTAGAGATCAGAGTGCTTACAGTAGCAGAAGTGAACTGGTCGAAAAGTATGGCTATGCCAGCCGTCAGGTAGGTGCCCAACACAGGCCAGCGTATAACGCAAATCGCAACCACTATGCCCGCTCCGAGGGCGGGCAATATTGAGCTTTTGTCAACCAGGACGAGTGATAGAAGCCCCACAGCAGCAAACGTGGCAACCACGACAAGTCCAGCTACATATCCCCAGGTTCGAGAGCTTCGCTCCCGCCGTGGCATCAACGACTCATGTGGCGCAAGCTGCTGATTTGTTGGACTTAAAGCCATGCTCATTTGTGCTTCAACCACTCTATCATCTTGTAAAACTTCTACTTACCCAGGACTAACAGGGCGACTGAGAGCGGGGCAAGGCTAACCTTTATCGCTGCTGGGTCTGTTACTTCCAGGCTCTCTATCTTTATTTTCGAAAGGTCGGCCTGCCCGTAACGGTATAGTGTTGCTGCTCGCCCGGTACCGAAGCTGCCGGTGTTTATCTTCATTTCTGCGGTTCGGCTGCGGTCTTTGTTGATTAGCATAATGGTGAGCCTGCCCTGGCTGTCCAACGCGCTGTATGCGCTGGTCATCCCGGAGTTGCTGTTGGTGGTAGCCACCGATTTGCCGCCAAATGCTGACCCTTTGCCGTCATAGTTGCGATAGAGGCGAAAGGCCCAACCCGTTGGACTACCTTGCTTGGCGTCGCCCCAAAAAGAGGCCAGATATACACCTTCACGCCCGAATATGCCGAGTGTGTCAGCCGTTGCTATGGCCCCACTGATGTCATCTTCTCCCCCGAAGTTCCATTCGGTGATGCCAAGCTTGGTGCCTGGGTACTGCTGATCTATAAGTTTCTTGAGCCGTGGCACCAACGCGAGGTTGGGCCACTCGGTGCGTGCTACCCAACTCGGTTCTATGTAGGTGCCGTCCCACAGGGCACGCGGCGCTTGCATCCTCTTATCCTGCATATCCGGGGAGTTGCCGCCTGTGTACTCTCCAGCATTCGGGTAGTAATGAACAGTTAACGCGTCGAGTGAACGTGAGCCTGTTGCTTGATCGCTGTCACGTACGGCCTTGAGGAACCACTCGATGAATGGCATGCCGTTGTGCGCCTTGCGGTCTGCACTCGTGCTGTAACCGTCTCCACCTTCGTCTAAGGCCGAGTAAAGGTAGGCAGTGACGCCCCAGCTTTCCGGTCCGATCACGAGCGCCTGGGGGTCAGCTTTCTTTACTGCCTGGGCGTAGGTGAGGAAGAGCGAAAGCTCGTCATCGTAGCCGAGCCTCACCGGGCGAACGTCAACGTGGGTGCTGTCCGCCCAGAGTTCCGGCTCGTTATCCATTGCGTAAATCGGAGGTGGAGAGCCTTGCGGCCTCATACTACGCAGGTAAGCAACCCATTCGTCTTGGTACACCTTGCTGTCGGTGAGGTTTGGTGGGTAGATAAAGGGCGCTCCCTTGCTCGGGAACGACTGGACGCTGGTGCGGGCGCGGTTCGCTGTCGGGTCGTACGGATTGATCCACAGCCCATTTTCCATTTGCGTGAACGCACTCTCCGAGTTCTTCGAAACTGCGGGTCCTCCATGTGCAGGCACATTCACCGACTGGTTGTCGTTGTTGCCATCTTTGGCCACCCAACCTAAAGTGGGTATCGTCATTATGCTCTGTGCGCCAAGGCGTTGGTTGCGCTGCAGAAAGAGGAGCGATGCGCTGCCGGGTGTATTATCACCCTGGCTGACATTGCGGAACTCCCAGTCCGAGCCTGCATTAGAAGCGTTGACTTCCCAGTTGTACATACTGCGAGCATTACCGCCCCAGCGTAGCAGGTCTACACCGAGCCATTTCAGCTTGTCCTCATCTCCCGATCCGCTGTTACTTATGCCATAGATCAGGGGGCTGATGGCTTGCAGCTTTGTGGTGTCTAGACCGATCTGGACGGAGAAGCCCCCAGGGCTATTGCTCTCTGTTGCGCCGGCAGTGGGGCTGGGTGTGAGTAAGATAGCTGCCGGCGTGCTTGTTTGCTCCAGAAGAGCCGTCTCTGAGTTGGTCTGTTGTTCAGTGGCTGTTAGTCGTTGCGGCGTGAAAGTAGGGTCGGCGTTGTTCACCCTTAGACCGGGGGTAGCATCGCAGCCGCCGCTCAAGAAGACCAGTGTGAAGAGACCGAAGAACCAGAGAGGTGCCCTTCTGCATTTAGGGGCCGTTAGCTGCCGAGGGTGTCGCCCCATCTTACAACTCTGCCTTTCCTACCGTCGGCGCGATGATGGCCGGTGTGTCCACTCCCTGACCTGCCCGATCTCTCACAAGGAAGCTGGACCTGTTTGTAGAGCGTGAGGAGCGCCCCCCGCTCAGGAAGATGATCGTACGAGCCAGCTTATCAGCATCATGCAGCAGTGAATTGTCTTCGACGATTGGCCTTACAATTACATTCATACCAAGAGAGAAACACTCTTCCAGATCGAGATGCACAGCATGAGAGCCTCGTTCTGCCTTTTCAGCTATTTTCTCGTGGGGAAGGATGGCGCTGTTAGCAATTGTGCAGTGCAGCCCTTGGGAACCCCCTATATAACTGAAGACCGTGCGCATGAAATCAGATGCACTCCAACCGACAGTAAGATGCGGCTGCGTCATCAGGGGGCAGACGAATATCTTGACCGCTTTAGACATAGCGAGGGCCTCGCTGACCCCTTCGATCTGAAGAGGCGCTAGCACACTGAAGTAGAAGTCGGCAGGGCCAATCACAACTATGTCGGCTCGCTCAATAGCCTCTATTGAGGCATCAAGAGGGGCAACCGGCCGTGATAACCGCACGCTCCGTAGTCCTTTCCTGGAAGCAGCAGCCGTGAGCTCCTGGGAAGTTGTAACGGCTGCCAGCGTGCCGTCTCCCAGTTCGGCCATCAACGCACATTCGTCCAGTGTTAGGGGAAAGACGCTGCCATGCACCTTCAGCACGTGGGCTGCTGCTTGCATTGCCAGGTCTACTCCGCCGCTAATCTCTAAGAGGGCAGAGAGAAAGAGGTCTCCGAAGTCGTTAGAGATTCCGATCGGGTAGGGCAGGTGGTGGGCAAATAACTGCTCCATGATCTGAGTAGTGGCTTTGTTAGCGCTCAGCGCGATCAAGCTGCCGCGCACCTCCCCCGTGCCCCCGGTGGTTTGTGATGCGCCGGCACTGCCCGCCGCGTGGATATTCGACCGAGATGCTGCATTGAAGGTGGAAATTAAGGCAGTCAGCCGCGATGTGTATCGCTTCAGGCCACTCAACACGATGTTCGTGCCTACCCCACCGCCTATAACTACTATGTTTTTGTCATTCATGTGGCGTTCTTTCCATCCACTACAGAGTCTCTATGATGCTATGCCCATCAGCCGTGCCTGTTCTGTTACCCCCACAGTAGCGCTATTATCAGCCCGATAAGGAGCAAAGATGCATAGGTTCTGGCACCGATCAGGCTTGCAGCTTCGCCTTTCAGCAGTTTTTTCATATTCCGCCCTGAGTACCATAGCCCGCCTGCTACAAGCACCACCAATGCAACGGTCATCTGTGTCATATCTTCTGAACCTTCAGCTCGATTCCACTTCGTGTTGGCTGTTTATAGAGCCTTGCAACGTGCAAGGTGTACACTATTCAACCGGGCTTAGCTACTTACCTCTGGGCTGCGCAATCTGCTCCGATAGCCCTCCTCTAAGGAAGTGTATTCCCCTTTCGGCTCTAAATAGACTTCGGTGCAGCATTGGCCTCTGGGGAGCGGGCCGCTTCCTGCTTGCCTGTAGCCCTCGTCCTTGCTTCCTTTTGCGACTCGCTTCGAATAGACGCAAGCTGATTAACGTATGGCATCGTTACGACCAGCAGGTCTCTCGATGACTCGTACTCTTCAGGAAGAACCAGAGCGACGTCATTGGGAGTGTAAACAGCGGGGTCGGTCCATGTCCCTACAAACATCAGAGCTACCATTGTGAAAATGGCAAGGGCCACAGCGATCAAGCTGTTCCTTATCAGGTCTTTTGAGGTCAATTGGTATGGCTTGGCTTGCTGAGGCTCGTCAATCAGTTGGAAGAACTGGTTGCTCAAATCAGGTGAAGCCTGTGACTGAGCTTGTATGTCGGTCATCGTGTTTTTGAGGGTGTTGTAGCGGTTGCTGGCGTCGAAGGCCTGCTGCTGTAGGCTGCTCAGCGTAGCGTCAGAAGGCGCCCCTACCTCTGTCACCACGGGATTCTGCTGAACATATTTGTTCAAGTCATCCGAGGCCTTAGTCATCTGTTGCTCGTAGTTTGAGAGTTGGTCGCGGTAAAGTTGTAGGGCCATGTTTGCCTGACGTACTCTGTCTGTATTCATATAATCAATGAAGAGCTTCACTGATTGGGTGACCACCTCCTGCACTCCAACAGGCGTGTTGCTCGTGTAGGTGATCTTGATCAGGTTCGGCCCGGCGGCCTCCAGCTGCAGGTTCTGCCTCAACTGGGCGATGGCGAGATCCTCAGCTGCTGTGTTATTCGTGGGGATGCCGGCCTTGCTCAGGATCTTCGAGCTGAACTGCCTGGTGCTCAATAATTGCTTAAAGGCGTTAACTTGATTTTCAGCTACGCTGATATAGGGGTTGTTGAGGCTGCTCTGGTCTTTGTAGAAGAGGGGTTGCTCCGCCCAGACGGTCGCTGAGGAGGTGTAACCCTTCTTGACCAGCATGAGGCCAGACCATGTCAATAAGAAAACAAGCAGCGCACAAAGGATCAGGCGAAACTTCATCCTGAAAACAGCTTCGATATATTGTTTCACTCTTGCTTTTACTCCCTGGGTATTAGCCGCGCAGGTGACCGCTCGTGCCGAACTCTGTAGACTTCATATAGCTCACACACTGAGCACTAGAACAGTATAGCAATCAGGATTGAATGGTCTGTGAACGTTCTACAGCGTTGTGGTTACAGCTTGTTTAGCACCGCCACTCACCGAACGCCTGTATAGAATCCGCCATGCGGTTCTTTCTTACACCACTGTAAGAAGTTCGGGATATTCCTGCCTCAGCGAGTACATAACGGCCTCGATTCTGCCTTGCCAGCTTCAATCTCAGGGGAAGATGCAGAGGCATGGCAACATAGCTTACGGGTACCAAGGTTAGCCCCTATCCAGTACCAATTGACCATACGCATAGGTTGCGTTCTTTACACCAGGGTTGTAAAATACTTTCGGACCGAGTCTGCGGTTTGGTTGCATGCAGCCTGCGCGGAAGCTATTGCAGAACCAATTACGCTTGATTTCGCCAGTAATTATGCTCCTGCCAACATCCCAGCTATCTTAGAACCGAATAGTGCGAAGCGCAGACCCGGCTCTATCTTCTGCGATAAACACAAGTAACAATGGCTCACAGCTTTGCCTGGGCGGATAGGTTGTTGCCTTTGAAAGCAGGGTAGGAACCGCATCCACCAGGCCTGAGCCAAAAGGAGATGCCATAAGATGACTGGCCGTACCAATACTTTGATAGGGGCTGCCGCAGCAAGATGCTTGCTTTGCCTCTTAGTGCTCTTCGTCCTCAATTTCCTTCTCTACGGGTCGGGCACCGCTGACGCGCGCGTAAACCGGGGGTCGAATAGCTCCAAAGCGGCTGTTGCAACCGGTGCATTGACCGGCAATGCCGCGAGCACTTCAACGGCAAGTGGAACAGGCTATCGTAGCCTCGCCTCACCGAATCGGAGCGCTCCGGCAACTTTGCCCCCGATACCGGCGGGGATGCCTGCATACTTCAACTTCGGGTTGTTCAACAGCGACGTAGCTAATGTGCCTCCTTCTACACCGTGGGACTTTCGATACCAGTACCTGGCCGGAGGCGCTAACACAGGTGATGGGTGGGCTACCTGGAGCAACCCTCCAGGCCAGTATGCTATTAACTACATACAAGACGCTCGGAGCAGAGGCATGATACCTGCCTTCATGTACTATCAGATACTGCAATCCGCCCCTTACTACGATGAGTATCAGAACATGCAGTCTCCGAGCACAATGTACTCTTACTTCGCAGATTGGAAGCTGCTCATGACCAAATCCGCTCAGGCTGGCGGAGGTCCTATAGTGGTGATGTTGGAAGCAGATTTGACAGGTGTGATGCAACAGCTATCCACCAACGATGATGCCGCTACGGTAGCTGCTTCAGTGGCAGCATCGGGATTTCCCGACGCAGCAGGGTACCCCAACAACTTCAGGGGTATGTATCAGGCTATGCTGCACATCAGGGATCTATACGCGCCCGGCGTGCTGGTGACCCTCGATGCGAGTTCATGGGGACCCGGCGACGACATAGTGCTCGCTTTGAGAGACGATCCTAACTACAATTGGCAGTTACATGCAGACCGCACAGCAGCCTTCCTCAACAGCACAGGGCCAGGCTTCGACATGATCTCATGGAACCCCTCAGACAGGGATGCCGCATGGTACCAGAGCCAGGGTTCCAACAGGTGGTGGGACTTCAATAATGTGACACAGCCCACTTTCAACACAATGGGAGCCTGGTTGGGAAGAATAGTGCAAGATACCAACAAGAGGGCGCTAATGTGGCAGGTGCCTAACGGCAACCGGGTTTACCGGAGTGAGAATAACACAGACGGTCACTGGCAGGATAATAAGACGGAATACTTTCTGAACCCCACGAGCGGCCGCCAGCATATACAGGAGTGGGCCAACCTTGGAGTGATGGGCATATGGTGGGGCGCGGGAGTGGGGTCTCAATCGCACTACTACGATGCGAAGGGCGACGGCAT
Organism: Chloroflexota bacterium; assembly: GCA_015478675.1. Next base: position 10,511 of record JADMIH010000135.1, read on the forward strand.
CACGAATCCACCACCCATAAACGGCAATACCGAGGTAGCCCAGTACGCTGATGATGACGGCGGTTATATCAGGCTTCAGAGTGACGCCTATTATTCGCAGGGGCCTGTAGTTCTGCCGGGGGGCACACCGCCCAGCCCCACCGTCGCTCCAACAGGCACACCGCCCAGCCCCACCGTCGCTCCAACAGGCACACCGCCCAGCCCCACCG
>JADMIH010000136.1 GCA_015478675.1 Chloroflexota bacterium
CCAAATCATAATTCCGCGTAGCGGGAACTAATTGATCATTGGTAATTCATAATTTATAATTCCGCGTAGCGTAGCGTAGCGAAGTGGGGATAATTCCGCCGAAGGCGGAAGGCGGAGGGGGGTACACTGTATTGAAGGTGTCGGTAGTTATACCGGTTTACAATGAAGAGAGCACCATAGGTGAGATCGTAGAGCGGGTGAAGGCCGTACCCATTGACAAAGAGATTATTGTAGTAGATGATTGCTCTACCGACAACACGGGCGTTGAGCTACAGAAGCTGGCATCAGCGGGTGAAATCATCCTCTATAAGCACAAAGTAAACATGGGCAAGGGGGCTGCTTGCCGGAGCGGGATCAAGCGGGCGCAAGGCGATGTTATCATCATACAGGACGCCGATCTTGAGTACGACCCCGCCGACTACCCGGCTCTGCTTGAGCCGATTGAGAAGGGGCGCAGCAAGGTGGTATACGGCTCGCGCTTTCTTGGGCCGCACAAGGCGATGTACTTTTGGCACAGCGTAGGCAACAAGATTTTCACCCTGCTCACCAATGTCCTCTTTGACACCACCCTGACAGATATGGAGACTTGTTACAAGGTGTTTACAGCCGACATAGCGCGTGATCTCCGCCTCAACTCTAATCGCTGGGGCTTCGACCCTGAGATAACAGCCAAAATGCTCAAGACGGGCAATCGCATCTATGAAGTGCCCATCTCCTATACAGGCCGAGAGTTCTGGGAAGGCAAGAAGATTTCCTGGAAGGACGGCCTGACGATTATTCGCACCCTGATCAAGTACAGATTTGTAGATTAGTTCCCGCCGAAGGCGGAGGGTGGGGTATGAAGATCATCGGTATTGACCTTGGCGGCACAAAGATACTGGGGGTACGCTCTGATGAGGAGGGTAAGGTGCAGGCGCGTGCTCTGCGGCCTACCGAGGCAGCGCGTGGCCTTGATGCTGTGCTGTACCGAATAACTGATACTATTCGCGAGCTTATTCCTCCTGAGGGGGTGGACGCTATCGGCGTGGGGGTGCCTGGGCCGCTCGATGCAGCGAAGGGGATGGTCTACGAGCCTGCCAACTTGCCGGGGTGGAAAGATGTGCCCCTCCGGGAGCTGCTTTACGCACGATCAGGCATGCCACGAGAGATACCTCTTGTTCTTGTGAACGATGCCAACGCAGCCGCTCTAGCCGAATACAGCTTCGGCGCAGGCTCAGAAAAGGTAACAGGCCGCAAGCTCCAGCACCTTGTTTACCTGACCATCTCAACAGGCATTGGAGGCGGGGTAATCAGCGATGGTAAGCTGCTGCTAGGCGCTACAGGTATGGCAGCCGAACTGGGGCATGTATCGATAGACTTCGCGGGGCCGCGCTGCTACTGCGGAAGCATCGGTTGCCTTGAGATACTGGCCTCCGGCCCTGCGCTCGCCAGAGAAGCCAGCGTGGTAATAGCATCAAGGCGCGCAACCAGGATGGCCGAGCTGGTGGGGGGTGATGCGCGCAAAGTGACAGCCGAAGTGGTGGTAAAAGCTGCACAAGAGGGTGATGCCCAGGCTTGCGCCCTCATGGAGCGTGAAGGGCTGCTTGTCGGAGTGGGCGTGGTAAACTGCATACACACCTTCAACCCGGAGCTTGTAGTGCTCGGTGGCGGCGTCAGCAACGCCGGCGACTTGCTATTCAAGCCCGTTCGCGCTACAGTAGAGGCAAGAGTTATGCCCGCCTACAAAGGTACTTTCGACATAGTGCCTGCGGCCCTCGGAGGCACATCAGGCGCTCTTGGCGCAGTGGCTGCAGCATTAGCCGCTTCGCGGAAGGCCGAAGGCGGAGGGTATGGATAGTACAGTGGCAAATGAGGGGCGAATAACCGGTAAGCCTACGTTGATGGCTATCTACCCCAAGCGTCTGGCAGCCGAAGCAGTGCTGGCGCAGCTTGGCGATGCCGGCTACCCTCTCGCGGACGTATCAGTTTACTACAGGCTTGGCGGCACCACCGAGGTGCTCGATGCTGTCACAGGGCAAGTTGCCGCAGGGCAGTCGCTTAACGACGCGGAGATAACGCCTCAACAGCGAGAGACCAGCCAGACCGTAGTTCTCCTGCACCCTTCGCAGGAGCAGTTCGGTGCAGTGCAGACGACGTTGCTCAAGCTGGGTGAGGCTGACATAAAATATTCGGATGAGACGCTGGTCCAGGGATCACCTGTGGGGCAGGTCACCGCAGACGATGCCGGAAAGAGTACGGAATAATGTTCAATATAGACTTCAATAGCCCCGGTTTTGTGACGCATTTTCTCGGCTTCATGCTGGGCTTTGTTCTGGGCACCACCTTTCACGAGTTCATGCACGCTTATTCAGCGCTGCGTCTCGGTGATACCACAGCCCAGCGCCAGGGCCGGATCACCCTCAACCCCGCCGCGCACTTCGATCCGTTCGGCTTCATCATGGGCGTGCTGCTGGCCCTCGGCATAGGCTTCATCGCCTGGGGCAGGCCGGTGCAGGTCAACCCCTCCGCGCTGCGGTACGGGCGGCGCGGCATGTCTATCGTGGCCTTCGCAGGGCCCATAACCAACCTGGTCTTTGCAGTTGTGCTCACAATCGTATACAAGGCGGGCGAAAAGCTCCCCGGCATATTCACGGGTGATGTGCTCGCGGTTCTGTTCGGTATGATCTCCATAAATGTGCTTCTTTTTGCCTTCAACCTGGTACCGATCCCGCCCCTCGATGGCTTCAATATACTGTCAGGGATACTACCAAACTACTGGACTATAATCTTGCAGCCGATCTACCAGTACAGCTTGCCTATACTGCTGGGGCTTGTCTTTTTCGTCCCCTATATCGGGCAGATATTCCGCATCCCTCTAAACCCTGTCGGCGCTGCCCTGGGGCCCGTTATAGATGGGATCACCAGGCTGCTGGGTCTCTAGATGAATTATGAATTTCGTCTCCCAATTCATAATTGATAATTTCGCCGAAGGCGGGGAGTAGCTGTGTTCGACAGGTGGCTCTACAGGTCGCGGCAGTTCTTCGCGGCTCTCACAGGCAGAGTAACCGAAGGTGAGATGGCCGAGGCGCGTCTGGTGCTGGGGCCCGCTCTCTACCCAATCTTCGCTGCGCTGCCAGGGCAATACAGGCATCACGCCTTTAAGGTTTACCGGCGCGTGCGGGTATCGGGCTGCGAGGACCGTGCTCTCTGGCAGGCGGCGCTCTTGCACGACTCCGGCAAATACGACCCGGTGAGCGGACGCTATGTGACGACAGCCCACAGAGCAGTTGTTGTATTGCTTGAGACTGTGAAGCCGGGCAGGCAATTGCTGGCGAAGCTAGCCTCGCCTGTTGGTAAAAGTAAGCTTTCAGGCGTCAGCGGGCTTCTGCGATACCCTTTTTATCTGGGCAGGCATCATGCCGCGCTTGGAGCCGAAAGAGCGCGACAACATGCAGCCGATCCACAGGTGGTGGAGTTGATAGCCGCTCACCATAAGCACGGCAGGCATGCCAGTCAGCATCCTGCTCTTCTCGCGTTACAGGCGGCGGACGACAAGAGCTAACTTTGGCTTTAGATGTAGATGCACAACCGTATAGCACCGGCGCATCCGAAGGATATTCAGGGGAGCGCCAGGACCGCCATGATACCGAGGCATTCCAGGTGCGGCTGGAGGTCTTTGAGGGCCCCCTTGATTTGCTCCTGAAGCTGATCGAGAAACGCAAGCTTGAAATCAGCAGGGTGTCGCTGGCAACTGTAACAGGTGAATTTCTGGCATACGTTGACGCCCATCCTGGGATGCTTCCTGGCCCGCTCGCCTCGTTCGTTTGGATTGCAAGCAAGCTGCTATGGATAAAGTCGCAGGCGTTGCTGCCGCGACCTCCGGCGCGCAGTGATGATAATGAGGAAGAAGACCCGGGCGACGAATTGGTGCGCCGCCTGGCGGCTTACAAGCGCGTACAAGAGGCTGCGCGGTGGCTCCGTGAGCGCGATACGCGCGGCCTTCGCTCCTACGAGCGGCCTGTAGCTCTCACTGTCGAAGAGATGAGACAGCTACCACAGGAGCAAGGCGCAGGACTTGACGGTGTAACGCTGGTGAAACTCACCAGGCTGGTGCAGAGGCGGATGCAGATGCAGATGGGCCTGCCCATAGGCCACGGCGCAGGCACAACCGTTCGCGGGCACACAGTAACCGTCGCTGAGAAGCTGGCCCACCTGCGCGTACGACTCAACAAATTGAAGGAAGGTGAGCGCATCCCTATGGCTAACGAGTTCGTGGAAGCCGCCGCCCAGTCGCGCACCGATCTGGTGGTGCTCTTTCTGGCGGTGCTGGAGGTGGTGCGCCGCAACTACGCCGCCGCCGAGCAAGACGAGCTTTTTGGCGAGATATGGCTAAGTCGCTTCACGGAATTATCCCCCGCTTCGCTACGCTACGCCGAATTATGAATTATCAATTATCAATTACGATTTCGTCCCACAATTCATAATTTCGCCGAAGGTGGAAGGCGGGACGCTGTGCATAGAGATATGATTGTTCCAGTAGAAGAGAATAGGCTAGAGAGGCTTGAGAGGCCACCGGTTATCACCCTGACTACCGACTTCGGGTTATACGATGGCTACGTAGGCACTATGAAGGGTGTTATCCATACCCTTGTGCCCGATGCGAAGATCGTAGATATCAGCCACGAGGTAGCCCCACAACAGATACACGAAGGAGCATTTATCCTGTATCGCGCTTACCGCTACTTCCCGGCAAGCGGTATACATATGGCCGTGGTGGACCCCGGCGTCGGGAGCAGCCGCAGGCCAATAGTGCTTGTAACGCGACATGGTATTTTTGTTGGCCCCGACAACGGCATATTCACCTATGTGCTTGGGGCCGAGCAGACGCCCATCGAGAATGCTGACATATCCAGGAGGCCGGCCTGGGCAGGGGGCATGTGGAGCATTGCCCCCAATTGGGCTAACGATGAGCCCGCCGACATTGATGGCGATACAGATGTGGCAGCGGAAACAGCCGAAGACCCCCCGCACTTTCCGAGCAATCCCCCCAGGGCATACCACCTGATAAACCCTGATTACTGGCTTTCCAGCGTCAGCGCCACTTTTCACGGGCGCGACATATTTGCTCCGGTAGCTGCTCACCTGGCGAGTGGGGCGCATCCTGACCGGATGGGAGAGGCCGTACCACTCGAAAGCCTGATCAAGCTGCCGATCCCCGCGCCGAGAGCTTATCGCACAGGACGTTCGGCCAATGTAGTAGGCCAGATTATGCATGTAGACCGCTTCGGCAACATAATCACCAACCTTCCTGAGCGCCTGCTCCGCCCTCTTTTGGAGGCGGCGACCAAAGCCCCTGTCATCGAAATAGGCGACCACCGCATCAACGGCCTATCGAAGGCCTATGCCGACGTGCGCGAAGGCCAACCTCTTGCTCTCATCGGCTCCGAAGGGCTGATAGAGATAGCCGTGCGTAACGCCAGCGCCGCCCAGAGGATGAAGGTCCGCATCGGCGATCCGGTTAGAATCGTGGTGAACAACGCTTCGCGGCCTTCCGAATTATGAATTCGTGCTCCAATTCCTAATTCATAATCAGGAAGGCCGCCGAAGGCGGGAACTTTCCTACGGCATTAATCGTATCTTGCGCTCTATGTTGCATGCGGGCGGGGATAAGGGTTGACAACATTTTTACCTATCGAGTATCATTCCCTTTGCTGTCTGCCTGAGGATGGCGGCGGCGCTTGCTCAGTGAGCCTTTTTCACAGAGCGAACTGGGGGCGTACTAACAGAGTAATTGTTGTGGGGTGGTGCAAGTAGCGCAACGCTGCCTATTGCCCTGTGATTCTGTGAAGCGCCTGAAGGCTTTATACGGCCTTCTATATTTGCGCTACAACTAGAGAAACAGGAGGCAACCCGGTAATGTCTCAGAACCTGCCCTCGTGGGGTAAGGGTCCGGAATGCGAAGACGTAGGTGAGGCGCACGAAGATGCACCCAGTGGTAGAGCGCGATCTTCCACTCTTGTGGCAAAAAGTAAGGCTCAGGGTAAAAAGCAACAGGCGATAAACGATGCTCAACAGGGGATGCAATCACTGCTGAACCTGCGAGCCGACAACGGACACCCCCACATAATCTCTTCTACGGGCGCAACCCGTAATCACACTCGTGGCCGCGTAGCCGGCCCTACTGCCAGCCGTGGCACACTCTCCACAGCTGCTATAGACGTTGAGAAGCGGCTACTTAATGGTAGACCTGTATCTACCGGCTCGTCTCTCTCGATAGTTCCCGGCTCCCTCCCTTTATCAGCAATGCAGGAGGAAACAGCCTCCGCACCTGAATCTCGGTTAGCCCTACAAACTGCCCGCGCCGCCCATTATTTGCAGTCGGCGCGCGACAGAGCGGGCCTGCTTGTAGACGTGCCGGATAGTTCAACTACCCTCGACGTAGCGGCCATGCATACCTCGCGCCGTGCAGCCTCCAAATGGATTACACGTTACGCTACTCACCTCGTTGTTCTCATCGTTGTGGCTGCAATTGTCGCCCTTGGTGGCCTCAAAAGCTTGACTGCTCAGGGTGCATATCCTTATAGCCTGGGAGTTGTGAGCGCCTATACAGGCACCGACCAGATCGGCGCTGACGACAGTGCGAGCGCAAACCCAAGCGACAGCCAGGGCTATACTCTCACTTTGCCACGTACAGAATTGGGCGGGGCTGATGCCGCCGCTAACTCTATGGCGCAGGTCGCGCCTGTCAAAGAGACTTTCAATCCTGGAAGCGCAAATCCTAAAACAGGCTCGGTGGTTCAGTACACTGTTGTTCCCGGCGATACCGTGGCATCTATCGCCGCCAAGTATAACCTGATGCCTGAGACAGTTATGGGGTCAAACGGCATCTACGACCCCGAAGAGCGTCTTGCGCCTGGCAGGGCGCTGGAGATCCCGCCGATAGATGCCATGTACTACGTGGCAGCCAAAGGCGACACCCTGGAGACAGTTGCCCGCCGCTTCCAGGTAGAGCCGAGTATTATTGTCTCGTATCCTGGCAATCGGATAACGGATGGTGCGCCAGTAGCCGGGCAGCCCCTTCTCATTCCAGGCGGTATGATGCCCCCGCGAGAGGTCACCGTGTCATACACAGTGCGTGCCGGAGATAGCTTGAAAGAGATCGCGGCTCGCTTCGGCGTGGACGTGCCGACGATGCTCAACAGCAACAACATACCCGACCCGGACAATTTGCAGATAGGCACGCAGCTGCGCGTGCTGCCTGTGCCGGGGCTTGAGTACAAAGTGAAGAAGGGCGACAATATCAACACTATCGCCAACCGCTTCGGTGTTACACCCCAGATGCTGCTCGATTACAGCCCGAACAAGCTGACCGAGAATAGCACTTTGCAAATAGACCAGCAAATTATGGTGCCCGGTGGCACACCTGAGCAGATTGCCGTGGCCGCAGTCCGGCTAGAAACCGGCTCAGGCGGCTCAGGCGGCTCAGGCGGCTCAGGCGGCTCAGGCGGCTCAGCACAGCCGCCTGAGCAGCAGCCCGCCGTACAGCCGCGGTTCGATAAAGGCAGCAACTCTAGCTCAGACCCCACCAGCGAGACCAGAGCTGCCGCTCCCAGGCCTACTCCCGACGACTCAGGCGACACTAAGAGCCGCCCCACGACTAAGCCCACCCCCGACAACTCAGGGGTCTCCAGTGGCAAGCCAATGCCTAAACCGACCGTTGACAATTCGGGCGACACCAACAGCACTCCCACGCCCAGGCCCACACCTAAGATAGTGATCAAGAAGGTGGAGAGCACACCGACCAGTAGCTCACCAGGAAACAACACTCCAAAGTCGGGCACGGGCAGCTTCATGTGGCCGGTGAACGCTGTTATCACGCAGTATTTCAGCGCGTCGCACAACGGTCTTGACCTTGCAACCGCAGCAGGCACCCCTATTTACGCAGCCGACTCGGGCAAAGTTGTCTGGTCTGGGTGGCGTACCGATGGCCTCGGCTACTGTGTTATTATTGACCACCTGAACGGCTATAGCACAGTGTACGGCCACCAGATAAGGCAGCCTGCCGTCTATGTCGGCCAGTACGTAAGTCGTGGGCAGGTCATAGGCTGGGTAGGTTCCACAGGCCGCTCCACAGGCCCCCATGTCCACTTCATGATAAAGGGGGGCAACAGCGCCAGCCGCAACTACCTCAACCCGCTAGCTTACCTGGGTAAGTAGTATATGCCAAAGTAGTAACGCTGAGCGAAAGCTATCAAAGGGAGGGTCTGCGCAGCGCAGACCCTCCTCTTCAATAATATGACGTAGATAAACCCTCGCACAAAAGTAGAGCTACCTGCACTTTGACAACTCGCATCCCCGCCCACCTACCTGACAAGATCGAGGGCAATCCACTCAACAGTAGAGGAGAGTTGAGCATTAGCAGGGTCGAAGCGCAGCGAAGAGATGCTCTGCCCTGCTTGATAGGCAGGAATGAATGTCCAGTAGATGTAAGGAGCGGCTTTGTCATCGTGCTTTAGCTGCATACTGCTGCTCTGCTCCCCACTCCAGCTACCCCCCGCTCCCTTCCAGAACCACTCACTTATGTATGGCTCCTTTATCCCTGCCGGATAGCTCACTGCTACTCTGAGCCTCACGAATCGTGCTTTGTTCTCTACAATGTTGAGGTTCAGCCCTGAGCCTGCATCGAAGCCTAGCAGCTGAGGGTCTGCATTGGCAGGTTGGAGGGAGAGACCCTTACCTGGCAAGCAGGAGGAGAGAGCGTTTACAGCTTGCCAGCTACTCAGCACCGCTTGAGAGCAGGGGCGGAAGTCCCAGATGATAGGGTTATCACCCACTTCCGGTGGGGAGGGTGGCAGGCTATCTGCTGTTATTCCTGAGGCGTAGTCCACATGGTAGAGTGTATCCTTTTCGTCGTAGTAGAAGCGCAGGGCGTAGGCGTCTCGCGTAGCCTCCGCCAGGTTGACCTCGGTAGGCTCCTGTACTTGTTCTATAAAAGGGACATCTTCCACAGGAGTAAAACCGCGTGCCAGTCCAAGCCCCAGCCGTTCTATATATGCTCCACGATAGTTATCAGGCTGATTGGCGACGTACCAGATCATGCCACCCCGCCTGGGCTGTTGCGGTAGAGGGATTAGACGGCTAATCTCGGCGTCAATGCTCTCGCGCTGCACAGTAGCTGTGTGCCAGGGGCGCAACTGGAGCCATGTGGTAGAGATGCTTAACAGCAGTAACAAGGCAGTCAGAGCTATAAGCGCGCTTCGCCACCTGCGCGCTACGGAGATTGCTTCGTAGAGCAAGGCAGCTACGAGCACGGAGTATGCGGCGGCAGCCATGTACAAAAAACGATTATTTTGCAGATCGGCAATAGCTAACGTAAGAGGTATGACCGGCGCGATCACGACCGCAATCCACACGACTGCTACGAGCAGTAAGCGTCTGTGCCTACGCCCGAACCAGATTAGCCCCACTAGCAGAACCAGACTGGTTATAGCCCCTACTATTTGCCCTGCAACCGTATTAAATACGGCAGTATTAATAGGGGAAAGCAGCATATGGCTGTAAGGAACGAGAAACCTGCCCCAGAAGAAGGTCTCGACATTCTTAGCAGCGCCCACGTAGCCCCCCACGTTGCCCCAGACGAGCAAGCGTATACCCAGGTTCAGCGCTAACACGATGCAGAATGGCGCCAGCCTGTAAGCCAGGTTGCGCCGGTTTTTACGAAGGGCAAGAGGGGCAGCGAGCCACACCGACAAAGGGAAAATTGGTAGAAAGAGTAGAACGCTCTCTTTGCTGAAAATCGCGAGGGCGTAAAAGAGCAGAGACGCTGCATAGAGCCGCCGGCCTTCAGCCCGCCGCCACCATCGGGTGAAGCAGTAGAGGCTTAGCATCACGAAGAAGGCCGCCCATAAATCCCACTGCGCGGCCAACCAGCCGACAGCTTCTAGATGCAAAGGAAAGACGGCGAAGAAAGCGCCCGCCAGCCAGCCGAGGCTGCGCTTACCCGTAACTTCCGCCAGCCAAAGCCCAAGTATCAAAGCGGTTGCCGCGTGAAGGATCAGGCTTATCAGATGGTAAGGCAGAGGGTTATAACCCCAAAGCTGCCAGCCGATCTGCCACGTGAGTATGGTGCCGACCGGACGATAGAAGACCCATCCTGCCGGGGAGAACGTTCGCAGCTCTATCCCGCTATGCCGTGCGCCATATAATAGTACGTAATCATCAGAGAGAAAGCCGATTCGCAGCACCGTCACGTAGGCTGCGGTGGCGAGCAGAGGTATGAGCGCCCAGTACCATCGCTGGAAAGTGGCGAAGCGCCGGTAAATTGCTCCTGAGCGACTTTTCTCAGAGGTCTGCGACGCTGCCGGTAAGCTCTCTACAGCCGTAGAACTCATGTTGGAAAGTACGAATGAAGAAGCAGGCATGCCATGCATCAATCGCAAATACTTATCTTCAGTTTCTCTGTTGTCAGCCTGTCTCTCAGGGTCTCGTGCATAATCGCCTCTCCTCCTAGAACCTTATTGTAGCATTCCGTGCTTTGTAGAGCAAATGCCATACTACATGTAAGCGTTCAGAGTTGGGGTGGAACAATCTTCAGGGGGTAACTGTCCCTCACCCGCACAGATACCCCAAGGAGATTGCTCCACCCCTACTCTGAACACTTACCCACCCTGGGCAACTCTTGACACCGCCCTACCCCGGTGATATGCTTGCACTATCGA
>JADMIH010000348.1 GCA_015478675.1 Chloroflexota bacterium
ATCACAGCTTGGCACCTTCCAGTACAAAGCTAACTATTCTGCCGGCGCTCCTCCTCCGTCTCAGCCCGCCGAGGTAAAGATTAGCATAATGAACTTCAACTTTGTGCCGGAGACGGTGACAGTGGCCGTAGGCACAAAGATCACCTGGACTGACATGGATGAAAGTCCTCATACCGTAGCAAACCTCCCTGATCACAAGCTATTCAGTTCGGACACGCTGCGTACGGGGACCACTTTCAGCTACACAGCTACCACTCCAGGCACGATACAATACATGTGTACACTGCACCCCTTGATGAAGGGCACAATCATCGTCAAGTAAGGCACGGTTGTGCCGGTCTGTTTCGTCGTTGTGGCACCCTAGCATTGGTTGGGCTAGAGCAAGGCCCCACCCCAACCCCTCTCCACTTGTGGAGAGGGGCTTTTTCTATGGGCGTTTGCTTACCGTGCCCAGCTCCTCATTGTCTAAAGAGTGCGTGCGTGTTATAATCCACCCGCTTATACCAATCAGATAAGGGCGTGTCGCAACGCTAGGAGGCTCTATGAGACTTCACGAATATCAGGCTAAAGAGGTGCTCGCCAAATATGGCGTGCCTATCAACCAGGGTGAGGTCGCCTATACACCTGACGAGGCCGAAAAAATTGCTACCCGCATAGGCAAACCTGTGATGGTGAAGGCACAGGTAATGATGGGCGGGCGGGGCAAGGCGGGAGGGGTCAAGTACTCGAAGGATGCGCAGACTGCTCGCCAGAATGCCGAGAATATCCTGGGCAAAGTGCTCAAGAACGAGCAGAACCCCAAAGGTGAGCTTGTCAAAAGGGTGCTGATAGCTGATGCCGCCGATATAAAGAAAGAATACTATTTAGGGGCCACTGTTGACCGAGGTACCAAGTCTATCATACTTATGGGCAGCGCTGAGGGCGGTGTCGAGATCGAGGAGGTGGCGAAGGAGCACCCGGAGGCGATTATCAAAGTTTCCGTAGACCCCCGCATGGGCCTGCTCGACTACCAGGCGCGGGAACTGGCCTTCGGCATGGCGCTCAACAGCCACGTGCGCGATTTCACCAAAATCTCCAAAGCGCTGGTACAGGTGCTCATAGATCATGATGCTTCACTCGCCGAGATAAACCCGCTCATCGTGACAGAGGACGACCGCCTGATGGCGATAGACGCCAAGATGGTGCTGGACGACAACGCTATGTACAGGCAGAAGTGGGCTGAAGAGATGCGCGACCCCGCAGAGGAAGAAGAATCGGAGCGGGAGGCGCGGACAGCGGGTATTTCGTTCGTGCAGCTTGAGGGCAATATCGGCTGTATGGTGAATGGCGCGGGGCTGGCGATGGCTACTATGGACACGATCAAAGAATACGGCGGCACCCCTGCCAACTTCCTGGACATAGGTGGCGGCGCTCGCGAGGACAAGGTTGAAGCCGCGCTGCGTATTATTTTGAGCGACGCTAATGTGCAGGCCGTGATGTTCAATATCTTCGGTGGGATCACCAGGGGCGATGTAGTAGCCAAAGGCATAGTCAAGGTGCTGGACCAGATGAAGCCCGATGTGCCTATGGTGATACGGCTGGCAGGCACTAACGCCGAAGAAGGACGCGAGATCCTAAAGGCGGCCAACTTGCCTGCCGCCGCCACCCTGGACGAAGCCGCACAAACGGCGGTCAGGCTGGCTAATGAGCGGGGGTAACTGGTGATCAGTG
>JADMIH010000137.1 GCA_015478675.1 Chloroflexota bacterium
GCACACGTGGTCTACCCCCACCGAAGCGATGGCTATTCACATGCACAGGCAAGGCGGGAGTGCCACAAACAGGTTCAGAAATGCTGTGGTGCTGAGCCTGGGCCCCGGTATCGTTCAAGCCCAGGGGGCGTAACTTTCCCAGCGTGACTAGGGTTGAAGCAATCAGCCTTCACCACATATGAGATAGCTGGCCGACCTCTGGTCTGTGATACTCAGACTTCACCCGCCTTTTACACACCATGCTACAGTCTCCCCTCCCCTTTCGAGGAGAAGGTAAGGTGCTGCTTTAGCCACTCTTACTCCATTGGCATCACTCTTCAGTGACTTGGACTAACACGCCTCTTCAGGCGCACCTGAACTCTTACCATTCATAGCAACTGTTCAGAGTTAGGGTGGAGGAACAAAGTTCAAGAGGTATCTGTGCGGGTGTTGCTCCCTCAACTACCCCTCACCCCATGCCCCCTCTCCTACAAGGGGAGAGGGGGCATGGGGTGAGGGTGCATTGGGGGTGAGCGCGGGTAGCGGGCCGACTCCACAGCTACTCCTTGAAGGTTGCTCCACCCTAAATCTGAACGCTTACCATTCATAACTGCTTTGACAAATCATACCCGCCCGGTTAACATCCTCTTATGCCCGATCTCTTGCGGCGGCTTCGCCCCCGGCGAGCTCTTTTGCCCCCTCAGCCCGACCTTGACCTGGAGTCGTTTTCTCTTGGTCCTGTTGATGCGCCGGTGGCTTGCTTGCTTATACATGGCTTCAGCGGCAGCCCTCCTGAGATGCGCGGGCTTGGCACCTATCTCGCTGGACAGGGCGCACGCGTAGAGGGCGTTCGATTGGCGGGGCATGGCAGGGAGCCTGAGGAGCTAACAGGCCTCACATGGCGGGACTGGCTGCAATCCGCCGCTGACGGCCTTGAGCGTCTGCATCGTAATGGCCGCAAGATCGTAATAATAGGCTTCTCGATGGGCGGCCTGCTTGGGCTTCACCTCTGCTCGTCCTCTGCCGCGGAGGTCGCTGGGATGGTCATCATTTCATCCCCTATCTACTTTCGCGACCAGCGTATCCACCTCATCCCTGTGGTGCGACATGTTATACCCTGGCACAAGATAAAGCACCCCAGCAACAACACCGATCCTGAGGCTCACACCCGCTACGTCTCGTATCGCCGCTATCCTCTCATAGCTGTAGACAGTTTGCTTGACCTTATGCGTGTCACGCGCAAAATACTCCCTGGGATACGTATGCCTGCCCTCATCATGCAGGGTGTTCAGGACGGAGTAGTAGACCCACGAAGCGCACGATATATCTTTAAGCATATCGGCTCTACACGCAAAGAGCTGCGCTTGTGGCAAAATAGCGGGCATGGTGTGGTTTTCGATGCCGAGCGAGAAGAAGTGTGGCGCACAGTCTGGGCCTTTGTCCAGAGCAATTGCGGGGGCGAGGTATGAGGAATCATGGGTAAGTAGCTAGTCTCTGGTCCCGTAGCTCCTTCCCTTCCACACCACGCCTTTACCTCTCGCCAGCCTTAGCAGCGAGTTGAGGATGATCAGCGAGAAAACTACTGCTCCCACAGGCTGGGTGAAGGTCCAGCCAACCGGTAGGCCAAGCGATCTATCGGCCCTTCTGCGGAAGATAAGGGGCAGAGCAATATTCCAGGCTGCGAGCCCCGTTATCCAGCCGGCTGCTAACCTGTGGCTCTTATTGCCGCTCTTCAGAGCTTCCTGCCAGGCGCGCAGCGACCACTTTACCAGCAAAAAGGGCATCACTGTTACCGACAGAAGACCCACCACTGCGAAGAAGCCGGTGCGCGGGTTCTCCTTGAAGGATAGCACTACATTCTTGCTCCAACCTTCCCAGACCTCCCTGAAGTTGGTGTACATTCGCACCGTCATCAGATGCGCGCCGTTCGCAAGGTAGAGCCTATAGCCGTCGCTCTTTACCGCCTTCCCGAACTCCAGGTCCTCAGCGATCTTGTCCTTCACCCGCCCGGCTCCACCTACCGCGTCGTACACCTCCCGTCTGACGAGCATATACTGTCCATTGGCTATAGCCACGCTGCTGGCCGGGTCGTTCACCTTATAGGGTGGGTATAGCGTCACTATCCCCTCGAAGGCCAGGGGCATGAGCAGCCGCTCGGAGGGGCTGAGCAATTCGGCGCAGGGGGTGATAGTCAGCAAATCTACGTTGTGCGCCAGCGCATATGCCACTGAGGACGACAGCGAGAGTTTAGCGTGTACTGTATCAGCATCGGTGAATAGCAAGAACGCACCTCTGGCGGCGTTAGCTCCCTGGTGCATGGCGTGGGGCTTGCCCAGCCAACCTTCGCGCCGGGGCAGCTCCGCGCCTTCAATCGCCCTCAATCGCTTATCGCTCGCAGACCACTCTGCCACTATGCGGGCTGTGGCGTCCTCCGACTGGTCATCCACCACAATCACTTCGTATTCGGGATAGCGCTGCGACAGCAAGCTGGGCAGCAATCTCGGCAGGTTGCGCTCTTCGTTGCGGGCAGGCACTATCACCGACACAAAGGGCCACTCGCCCCCGCCTGGCGCTGCACTCTGCAAAGCATTCACCGGCGGTATCTTGTCCGGCTCCTGTAACGCCTTGAAGGCAGTAACCGCCCAGGCGAGCGACCACAAAGTAGCTGCGCCCAGGCTTACAAATCGTTTTTTGCTCATATTGTCAGGAATACCTCCCTTCTATGCTCAAAGAGTGTAGAGGATATTGCATGGCAATAGTCAGGCCAGCGGATGTGAGAAGTCACCACGTAGGTGCGCGCTTCCCCAGTTATCTGACGAGCCCGCTGGTCGTGGGTCTATCCCTTTGCTTTAACCCACTTTGCGCAGTTTATCCTGTCTAAACTGGTTACAGACAAAGTTTTGTGCTATAATGAGAGTAATATAGGTTTGCTTTTTCTGGTTAGCAGCGGAAGCAAGGAGGAGCATTGCAGATGACCCGTGACCCTAAACAGGTTGAAGGCTCGCCTCGGATGGAGGTGCTACGCATTATCCAACATGAGGGTTCGTGCTCTATCAAGGAGCTTGAGGCGGCTATTGGCGTAACTACCACCGCTGTGCGCGAGCAGATAGCCCATCTCCTGCGCGAAGGCTTTCTACAGGCTACCCGCGTGCGCGGCGATGTGGGCCGACCTTATTATGTTTATTCTCTCACCGCCAAAGCGCATGAACTTTTCCCCAAGGATTACGCCACCCTCGCGCTCCTCCTCCTGGAGGAAACGCTTGAAATGAACGGGCAGGAGGGCCTGCGGATGCTCCTCAATCGCGTCAGCCGCCGTCTGGCCGGTAAGCTCGCCGGCCAGACGCCCGGCAAGGAACTTTCCCAGAAGCTTCTCGGCCTGGTAGGTGCTCTTGGCGAGACGGGGATGGATATAACTATGCTTCCAGTCGAGGGCGAGGGCGGTTTCGTGCTGAAGGCTCATTCTTGCCCCTATTTTGAGGTGGCGAAGGACCACCGTGAGATTTGCGAGATGGAACAGGAGATGCTGGCGGAGATCCTTGGCCCCAATGTGGACGTGAAGCTGGCGAGCCGCATCGTCGAAGGTCAGTGTGCATGCGAGTTCCATATCAGCCACGCCCCAATCGAGATGGCGGGAGGCAAAGTGACATCTGTAGGCACGCCGGAGTAGCCGATAACCGATAAGGGTTCGCAGCAAAGTAGCTAATCTACCTGGCTTACAAAGACAAACAACAGAGATGGAGGATTAGATGGTTCAGAGTGAGAGTAACGTGGCCGTAGCCGACAGAAAGCCGGTGGGAGAGGGCCTGGTCATAAAAGATTTGCACGTTAATGTGGAGGGCCGTGAGATATTGAAGGGCCTTGATTTGACAGTGCGGCAGGGGGAAGTGCATGCGCTCATGGGTCCTAACGGATCAGGCAAGTCTACCCTGGTGAATGCTCTTATGGGCAACCCGACCTATGTGGTCACGGGCGGCACCGCCACTCTCAATGGCGAGAATATACTTGACTTGCCGCCGGACGAGCGCGCTAAAGTGGGCCTTTTCCTTGGCTTTCAGTATCCGTCAGTAATCCCCGGCGTCTCTGTAGCTAACTTTATCCGCACCGCGCTCGTGTCGCTCACCAAGCCCCGCGCCCGCACCGAATCCGACCTCCTTACCGAGACAGGCGAGGTGCGCGTTGACGGCCAGCCGAAAGAGAACGCCGATCTCAAGCAGACCTCCTACGTCGGCAGAGGCGGTGTGGCGCGCTCTAACCCCGCGATAAAAGAGTTCCGCAAGAACCTGCGCGAAAAGCTGGCTCTCCTCAAAATGGACGAGAGCTTCGCCACTCGCTATGTAAATGATGGCTTCTCAGGCGGCGAAAAGAAGCGCCTTGAGGTGTTGCAAATGGCGATGCTCAAGCCGAAGATCGCCATGCTCGACGAGCCGGACTCCGGCCTTGATATCGACGCTGTGCGCATCGTCTCTGAGGGCGTGAATAGTTTGCGCGGCCCTGATATGGGCGTTCTCCTCGTCACCCACTACCAGCGCATCCTAAACTATGTGAAGCCAGACTATGTGCACGTGATGATAGACGGCAAAGTGGTGCGCTCAGGCGGGCCGGGGCTTGCTCAGGAGCTAGAGCAGCAAGGGTATGATTGGCTGCGCACCGATCTCGGCATCGAGGCTGAAGATGAGTCCGAAGGGGGCAGCAATGACGACGACAATTTCTAGCTCTGTTGAGCCGAGCGCACAGCCGTTTGCCACCTCCCAGGGCCTGAATGAGGAGGAACTGGTAAGGCTTTCCGATAGCAAGAATGAGCCTCAGTGGTTGCGCGAGTCGCGCCTTGAGGGTTGGCGAGCCTTCGAGGAACTGCCTTTCCCACGCTGGACCAAGGGTATCGCGCAGTGGTGGACCACCGACGTGAGCGAGCTAAATCTGAATGAGATGAGGCCCTTCGTCGCGGCAACTAAAAGAGGTGCGGAGGCCAAAGAGCTGGTCTCGCTCGGCAAGGCTGGAGAGGAAGAGGGGCCTCTGCTGGTGCAAATAAACTCGGAAGTAGCATATATTCAGCTTCCCGACAGCGTGAGAGCGCAGGGCGTGATCTTCTCCTCGCTTGAAGATGCGGTGCGCAACCATTCGGACCTCGTGCAGAAATATCTACACAAGCTGGTCACCCCTAATAAAGATAAGTTCGCCGCACTGCATAGCGCCTTCTGGCGCGGCGGCGTATTCCTTTACATACCGGAAGGTGTAAAGGTCACTCAGACTGTGCACGTGGTCTACAGGCTTGACACCCCCGGCGCGGTGGCGCTGGGGCATACACTTATCGTGGCCGACAGAGGCTCAAATGTACGCTACATCGAAGAGTTCCAGTCGGAGGAGACGGGCACACAAGCCCTCCACTCCGGCGTGATCGAGGTAGCTGTGGGCGAAGAGGCGAAGGTCGAGTTTACTTCGATGCAGGAATGGGCGCGCAACGTCTATTCCTTCGCCACCAGGTACGCCACCGTAGATAAAGGCGGCCTGATGCACTGGGTTATCGGTGAGGTTGGCTCAAAGCTGATCAAGGCGCACGCTGAGACACAGCTTCTGGGCCAGGGCGCGAAGACCCTGACGAGGGGCATTTGCTTCACTGATGGCGACCAGCACTTCGACAACACCTCTAACACTCATCATGTGGCCGAAGACACATACGGTAACATACTTTTCAAGGGCGCCTTGCGTGACGTCTCTCGCCTCGGCTTTGAGGGCGTCATCAAAGTAGATCATGGGGCACAGCGCACCGACTCCTACCTGACGATGAACACTCTCTTCCTCAGCGAAGGCGCGAGAGCCAACTCAATACCGGGGCTGGAAATCCTCGCTGATGACGTAAAATGCTCACACGGGGCTACCGTAGGCACAGTGCAGGAGGCTGAGGTCTTTTACCTGATGAGTCGTGGCATCAGCCGAATAGATGCTGAAAAGCTGATCGTGGGTGGATTCTTCGAGCCGATAATCGATGAGATGCCTCTGGAGTCTGTGCGCCAGCGCCTGCGAGACATCATCCAGGAGAAGGTTGCGCTACCCAGATTGGGCAGGGAAGCGCAAAGGCCGGGGGAGGCTTAGTGGCGCAGAAGTGACGTTTAGCATCTCGGAGAGTTAATGCCAAGGAAAATCCGTGAGCTAAAGGCTGATCTAAGCAGAGCGGGATTCAGTTCGAGGCCAGGAAAGGGAAGCCATACATTCTGGAGTCATCCTCTCCTCGTAGGCGAAAGAATAACTATTTCGGGGAGCGAGGGAGATGATGCAAAACCTTATCAGGAGCGCGAACTTCGCACAATATTGGATAAGCTACACGATGCGCAGCGGAGGCAACCATGAGTAAACGTCCTGACAAGAATAAGCGCTACTCAATGATCATCGAGTGGTCCGATGAGGACGATGCCTATATCGTGACTGTTCCTGAGTTGCCTGGCTGCCGCACGCACGGCAATAGTTATGAAGAAGCGGTACAGCAGGCTCAGTATGCTGTAGAAGGCTGGATAGACGCGGCTCTTGCCGATGGGCAATCGATTCCGCCGCCGAGTGTCTTCACCTATTGGTCCCCCTTCCCTGAAGCCACAGAAGCAGCTATTCAGCAAGGTTCGTCCCTCAAAGGTTGAGGATTGTAGAAAGCAACAACATCTCCACACAGTGAAACGCCGTGGAGCCTACCATCTCAGGAAGGCAAAAATGCACACAACCACCAATCTACCGGAAGAGACAGCCCTCCCTCCCGCCCGAATATCAACAGCAGAGATCGCGGCCTCCGACCCGCCAATCGTGAACAAGCCCGCTCCGCTTGAGATGGCATCTCTGCCAAGCAAAGCAGCCTCCTCGACTGATTGGGAGAAGGTGCGCGCCGACTTCCCTATTCTCTCGCGCATTGTACATGGTAAGCCCCTTGTCTACCTCGACAGCACAGCTACCGCGCAGAAGCCACAGGTGGTGCTCGACACGATGGAGAATTACTACCGCACAACTAACGCTAACATCCATCGTGGCGTTTACGAGTTGAGCGAAGTAGCCACAGACCGTTATGAAAAGGCGCGCGCCCGAATCGGCAATTTTATCAACGCAAAGAGCAGCCGCGAGATAATCTACACCCGCAACACCACGGAATCTATAAACCTGGTGACGCATACATGGGGGCGAGCCAACTTGCATGAAGGCGACGTTGTGCTTCTCACCAAGATGGAGCACCACTCCAATCTTGTGCCCTGGCAGATGCTGGCGGCAGAGCGCGGCGTAAAGCTGCGCTACCTTGACCTGGACCCCCGCGGCGTGCTCGTCCTCGATGATCTTGAAGCGAAGTTGCAGGGCGTCAAGCTCGTCAGCATAACCCAGATGAGCAACGTGCTCGGCACTATCAACCCTGTTGAAGAGATTATCGCTGCTGCGCACCAGGCGGGCGCGCTGGTCATGCTGGATGCAGCCCAGGGCGTGCCGCACCTGCCCGTAGACGTGCAGGCTCTCGATGTGGACTTCCTGGCTTTTTCAGGGCATAAGATGTGCGGGCCAACAGGCATAGGCATACTCTACGGCAAGCGCCATTTGCTCGAAGAGATGCCTCCATTCCTCGGGGGCGGCGATATGATCAACACTGTGACGTTGGAAGGCTTTACTCCAAACCAGCTGCCCTGGAAGTTCGAGGCAGGTACACCCGCCATAGCCGAAGCGATAGGCCTGGGCGCGGCGGTGGATTACCTCTCGGCTATAGGGATGGATAACGTCCACAGCCATGAGCAGAAGCTCACTTCTTATACGATAGACATCATGGCGAATATGCCCGGCGTGACGCTCTACGGCCCTGATGCAGCACATAAGGGCGGAGTAATCTCTTTCGCCATAGAGGGCACGCACCCCCATGACATCGCCACCATCCTCGACAGCGAAGGCATCTGCATACGAGCAGGGCACCACTGCTGCCAGCCTTTGATGCAGCACCTTGACGTGCCCGCTCTTGCCCGCGCCTCCTTTTACATTTACACACGCAAAGAGGATATAGACGCGCTTGTAGAGGGGATAAAGAAGGTGCAGGCGATCTTCGGGTAGGAGCAAAAGGCGAAAAGCTGTGGACTCAATTTACAAAGAAGAAATACTCGACCACTACAAGAACCCTCGCAACTTTGGGGAGCTTGAGAAGCCCGATATCCACGTAGAGGCTAACAACCCACTTTGCGGCGACAAGCTCTTTATGGACCTGGAGGTGCGGGATGGCATCGTGCAGGACGTGCGCTTTACGGGAAGGGGCTGCGCTATCAGCCAGGCGTCGGCTTCGATGCTAACCGAAGAGATAGCAGGCAAGCCGCTCACCGAGCTTGCGAAGATGACTCGCCAGGATATACTGGATAACCTGGGGGTAGAGGTAAGCTACGCCCGCATGAAGTGCGCGCTGCTTTCCCTGGGGTTGCTCAGGCTGGCGCTGGTCGAAGCAGGCGTCAGCATTGCCGAGCAGATGGAGGGAGAGTCGTAAGCAAGCGCCGGAGCCACCTCCCGCTCATGCTGCGCCAGACCGATGCCTATGCTTCCTGAACCCACAAAGCTTCAGAAAAGGAACAAACCCCGGCCTGCTTTATCAGCCGGTATTACCGCTATCTTCTGCCTTGTAGCAGCCCTCTTCCAGCTATACCTGGGGCTTTCCACAGGTGGAGTGCCGCCAGAGTTCGTGCTTTTCAGCGTGCTGGCGCTAATCTTTGCGGGTGTGTGGTGGACAGCCAGGCGTAGGAAATAACGAGGGCTGAGTGCTCAGCGTCCACCCGATGCCCACGCCTGGCGGCCAAGCGCGCCTAATAAGATGTTGTAAGGCGGTGGGTTCTCAGGGTGTAGCTCGAAGCGTGCGCGTTCGAAGTACTGCACAGTGTATATTTTGCCATCGGCTGCCTTTTCCTGTATAGCCTCGCTTATCGGGTAGCCATTGACGAAGAGGCCGCCGTGCTGCTGCCAGTAGCCATAGAAAGCGGCGCTGACATTATGCCCTGTTTCTTTGAAGTATTGGTGCGCGCCGTCATTTAACGGGGCGACGGGCGGATCGACTTTGTGGAATTGGCGGCCCAGTAAGCCCACCATCACCTCGTAAGGAGTGCCTTTATTCTCAGGGTGTAGCTCGAAGCGGGCACGCTCGAAGTACTGCACAGTGTACGTTTTGCCATCAGTTTGGCTTTTCTCGCTAAGCGGGTCTGATATTGGATAGCCGAATTGCGCAACACCGCCATATTGCTGCCAGTAGCCCTGCATGGCTTTACAAATAGCACGCCCGGTCTGAGGGAAAGAGGCGCCTCCGGCGCATGGGTCGGGGCCATTTTTCCATAGGCTTGAGTACTGCCGGGTGAGATCGAGGTATTGGCTGCCGTAGCTGGCGCTCGGCTCTATCTGTGTTCCCTCAAACCACTCGTTGTAGCTGGTGAGGGTAATCCACTCAGGATTGCTCGCAATAGCCGCTTGCCAGTCCTCGGCATACATCGCACCGTTGCGCCGGGGGAATATTTTCGCAGGGTTCCGGGGCGGTTGTATCTTGCTCTCATCCCACCCAGGTATCACGTCTGCCGTCCACAGCCGCGATGTGCCGTGCGACTTATTGTAGATGTCCACAATGCCGCGCCAGGTGCTATCCACCTGCGCCACGTTTGTGCTGGCATTCCATTTGCCGCCGCTATAAAAGTGGATTGTATCAAATACAGCCAGGTATGCAGAGTCGGTCGTATCCACCGACCAAATCTGGGTATTGTTAGGGTCCACCTGCTGCCGCACTGTACGCCAGGCGTCAGGGCCGCCCAACGATTGCGGCGACCAGAAGAAGATCACCGGCTTGCCGTTCCAGCGCAGGAAAGCGGGCTGGCTCGCAAAACGGCTCACTACGGAGCGCAGCTGGCTCACCACATCGCCATGTTGCATCGCCGAGTTAGTCTCAAAGTAGATGGTAGAGTTGAAGCCCTGCGCTGCTGCCACGTCCAGCAGCTTCGGGAAATTCTGGTCGGTTTCTGTGCCTGTGCCCGTCCAGGAGCTAATAAAGGCGTCTATTCCCGCCGCCTTCGCTTCGCGCACCTGTCGCCGGATAACGTCAGTTTGGTCGGATATATAAGGCGTGGCAGGCCGGTCGGTCATCTGCCCACCATCGAAGCTGCTGGGGCCATACCACATGTAATAAAAAGCCAGCACAAGCTTGCTGCCAGGCTGAGAAGGAGCTGCGGCGGTCGCTGACGGAGGGCGCGCTATCCAGCCCTGACCCACAACCGCGAGGACGAAGATAATCAGGGCTACAACATAAGTTGAGCGCACCAAGCTCCGGTGAAGCATAAAACTGGCCTTCCATCTTATTGTGTAGAGTAAATTATGCGCCCAACACAAGGCAAAGTTACCCGCGTACTGCCAGCGTACTGCCAGCGTACTGATTGTAACAAATGCCCCCTATTCTTCACAAGAGCGCAGCATAGGAAATTAGTCTTGCTTGCAGGCTTATTTTCTTTGATTGCATAGGATTGTAACTCCAGGATGGCATTCTTACATCGCCGTCGGCTTCAGCGGCTAATTGCAAAAGGGCGCTAATTTGCACCGGTGGCAGTAACTGTTCAGAACAGGGGGTGAGGGGTAGTTGGCGGTGCACAGATCAGGGCGATTGCATCTAAATTGGTTT
>JADMIH010000138.1 GCA_015478675.1 Chloroflexota bacterium
TCTCATGCCCTAAGTTTATCATTAACCGTTACTATTTAGCTGGTAAGGTACTAGCCATGAAGCTGATAGTGTAAGGAGAGCAGCCAAACCCCAGCCGCCTGCGGTTGGCTGACCCCTCTGCGGTCAGCCGCCGGGCGTGGGACTGCCGCCCTTTATGAGGTGTATTGCTGAACTGGCCGCTTGATTCTTTGCGCTCTTCGCCTTCTCAGTGCCTTTGCGTTTCGCATTATTGTTGGCTCAGCGTAAATGGCAGAGGTTTCTAGCTTGCCGTTAATTGACGATAGCTTTGGAAGGTCAGCGGCCAGCCCCGATTAGCTGTTTGGCGTCTCGGAGACGCTGCCTGCACTGCCCCCACCGAAGTGGCCGTGCGATGAGACCTCTCCTTCCTCCGCGCTGTAGTGGTCCGCGTCTGCTATGTCGTCAGCGTTCTCTTCTCCGCCTCGTACTGTGCCGGTTAGAGGGTCGGTGTTCTCCATCGTAATTGTCAGGTCGGTGCCTGTGCCTGTCTTTTTGAACTCCCCGAACTCTTCGCCTTCGGTGTCGCCCTGCTGCGTTCCTGCGGTGCCGCCGCTATACTTCCCCTGGTCTATAGCTTTGTTACCGCTCATAGCATCCTGGTCGTAATCTGTCGAGGGACTGCCGTAGTCTTCCATTTCGGGCCTTGCGCCCTTTGTCGGGTCCTGCTCCATTCTCGTCCTCCTGCTTCTAAACGCGCATGTGCTGGCTCACGGCGTCTGTGGGAGCAAGCTTTATGCCATTGAGGGTGGTGTTTACTCCCCCAGTCCCACCACATCGAGTTGGCGGCCTGAAAGGAGCTTGAAGGTGATCAGCAGCACGAAGGAGGCGGCCACCAGGATTGCTGATAGCACTATGGCCGCGTTCAGGTCGCTTTCCAGAGCTGTGTAGATCGCCAGAGGCATTGTCTGCGTGCGCCCCTCGAAGTTGCCCGCGAAGAGGATAGTTGCGCCAAACTCTCCCAGCGAGCGTGCCCACGCCATCACCGCCCCGCTTGTGATGCCAGGCAGCGCGAGCGGAAGGATGATCCTAGCGAAGCGTGCCCAGCGTCCCGCGCCCTCGGTGGCAGCTACCTCATCTAGCTGTCGCGGCACCCCCGCGAAAGCCAATCGTGCAGCTTTCAGATAGAAAGGCGAGGCCACAAAGGTCTGGGCAAGCACCACAGCAGCAGTGCTGAAGGCTATATCGAGGTCGAGGCTATCGAAGATTGGCCCTAGCAGCCCGCGCCTGCCGAAGGCCAGCAATAAAGCTACTCCCGCCACCGCGGGGGGCATGACCAGCGGCAACTCTATCAATGTTTCGAGGATGCGCTTGCCGGGAAAGCGATAGCGTCCCAGCAGGTAGGCCACAGGCGTGCCAAATAAGAGGATCAGCGCGAGGCTGACCAGGCTGGTAAAGAGGCTCAGCCCCAGCGCGTCAAGGACTATTGGCCGCGCGGCGTAATCGGCCAGCGTGGATAATGGCACTCGCAGGAGGACCGCTGCGAGCGGCAACACCAGAAAGGCTACGAAAAGCGATACAGCAAGGCCCAACGCCAGGCTCCCAAGCGTCTGTCCCCACCCCTGCCGGCGATTAGCCCCGGCTTTCGCTCCTGTCCGGCCGCTAATTATGGTTGGTTCCTGCTCACTCTCATTTACTTTGTGCTGCCGCCGCGCCCAAAACCATACTTCTCCAGCTGCGCCTGCCCTGCATCTGATAGCGCGTACCGGATGAAGCGTTGCGCGCTTTGCCGGTGCTGAGCGTTCTTTATAGGCGCTATATAATAGCGGGCGATTACGTTGTACTGCTCCGGTATCCCTATAATACGCACATGGCTGCCGTTTGCTGGTGTGCCTGGGACTGCGGCGTCTGTTGTGTAGACTATCCCCGCGTCCGCCTCGCCCACTTGCACCTTCGCCAGCACCTGCCTTACATTATCTTCCCTGGAAACGACGTTATCCAGCACCTTTTGCTTGAAATCAGCCCCATACCTTGCATCGCCGGAGAGCTTATCGAGCGCCTGCAAGCTGTAGCTGCCCGCAGGCACAGATGGGCCTGCCAGGTCGAGCTTGACGCCAGGGTTTGCGAGGTCTCTCAGCGCCGCTACTTTGCCTCCATTGCCCACAGGCACGACTACTACCAGCCGGTTTGTAGCCAGTACTCTCTCCGTTCCACTGACAACTGCGCCTGACGCTATAGCCGTGTTCACGCTTTGGAGGTCTGCGGAGGCAAAGACATCGGCCTTTGCACCGAGAGCCAACTGTGTGGCTAGAGCCTGCGACCCGCTGAAGTTGTATGAGGGGTCCACGCCTGCGGAGCTAAGCCCGCCCCGCATTACCCTGAACGCATCTGTTAACGATGAGGCAGCAAAGATCACGACCGCGCCACCTGGCGTGCCGCCAGGCCCGTCTGTGGCAGTAGCTGTTAGGGGTGCCAGAGCGGGGTCTATGGGGGTGGTTGTTATTCCTCTGCAACTTGCCAGCAGTAACAGGTAGATTGGCAGCGCAGCGAAACAGAGCGCCTTTCCACTGCTCACGATAATCCGCTTTCCTCGCCGTCGCGTGTGGATATCATTACAGAAGTAGACTTGAATGTGGCTATCGCTTCTTTCCCCACCGCAAGCTCCATCTCTTCGGCGGCTTCAGCTGTGATAATCGCCACTATGTGATTGTCGCCCACTTGCATATCTACCTGGCACATCACGTCGCCTTTCTTTATGGCGGTGATGATGCCTGGCAGCTTGTTGCGCGCGCTGGTACGTGTGATTCCATCTTTGTTCACAAATATCCCCCTTACCTACAGCTACTTATCTAATTTGCCGTCAGCAAGATGCCGATTTGCAAAGCCAGTCGAGCATCCGGCTCATCGGGGTCGAGGCCCGTTAGCACCTGTATGCGGGCGAGCCTGTATCTCAGCGAATTGCGATGCAGGTAGAGAGCGTCGGCTGTGCGTGTGGCATTGCCCCCACAGCGCAGATAGGCAGCAAGCGTCTTCACAAGGTCACCGTGATGCTCCAGGTCGTAGCGGCGCAGAGGCGCTAACAGGCTGTTATAATAGGCGGCCTTAGCAGGGTCCGATCTCAACGCCTCGAGCATCGGGAGGAGATGATTTTGCTCGTTCCTGTCGCTATTCGTCTCCAATGGCACCTCATACCGCCTGGTGGATTCTAGTATGGTTTTACCACAATTAGAGGGGGGGAGATTGTGCAGGATGCACAGCATTGGCCATGGTGTTCTATGTAGCTGTTTGCTTTTTCGGGTGAGCGCCCTTCTCTACAACCGGTGCCATTCTCGCGATGCGTTGCGTTGCATTCTTTTCAGTTTAGATGTAGTCGCTCCGCATAGTTCGCATCCAGTCTTGACAGCGATACATAAATGTTTTACTATATAAGCAGTTGTTTATGTATCGCGAGATTGTTTGGATTGCGGGGATATGAGCTTGGATTTGGATAGGGGAATAACTTCTGTTAAGCCTGAGCACGATGGAGGCTCGCGCAGGCGGGCCAAGGAGCTGGCGCCGCCTGTGCTTTCGACCGAGCAGGTGGAGGCTGTGCGCGACCTCAAGCCCTTCCTCAAGGCGGTGGCCGATGTGAACCGCCTGGCTATTTTGCAGGAGCTAGGGCGCGAAGGTGGGCTTAGCGTGCTTGACCTCTCGGAGCGCCTCCTACTCAGCCAGCCTCTCACTTCGTGGCACCTCCACATCCTCAAGCGCGCACACCTGGTCACGCCTACTCACCTGGGCCGCCAGCGTATCTATCGGATTAATCGCGAGCGCTTGCAAGAGTATAGAAAGTTGTTTGAGCAGGTAACGGAGCTGTAAAATTGGTAGCCAACAAGGAGAACTATTCAAATGGCTGATAAGAAAATTCGCGTGGCTGTTATTGGTGTTGGAAACTGTGCTTCTTCGCTGGTGCAGGGAGTACAATACTATAAGGAGGCAGCTGATGACGTCTTTATACCAGGCTTGATGCATACGCGCCTCGGTGGTTATCATATCAGTGACATCGACTTCAGCGCGGCTTTCGACATAGACAAAAACAAGGTGGGCAAAGACCTCTCAGAGGCCGTCTTCGTCGAACCAAATAACACCTACAAGTTCAGCAAGGTGCCCAACCTCAATGTGCCTGTGATGCGCGGCATGACGCATGATGGCCTCGGCCAATACCTCTCTACCGTAATCGAGAAAGCGCCCGGTCAGACCGCCGACATTGTGAAAGTGCTCAAGGATACCGGCACCGACATGGTGATCAACTATCTACCTGTGGGCAGCGAGATGGCTACCAAGTGGTACGTGGAGCAGGCGTTGGAGGCGGGAGTTGGCTTTATCAACTGCATTCCCGTTTTTATCGCCCGCGAAGAATACTGGCGCAAGCGCTTTGAGGATCGCGGCCTGCCGATCATCGGCGATGACATCAAGAGCCAGGTGGGGGCCACAATCACCCATCGCGTGCTAACCCGCCTCTTCCGCGAGCGTGGCGTGAAGATAGATCGCACCTACCAGCTAAACTTCGGCGGCAATATGGACTTCTATAATATGCTTGAGCGCTCGCGCCTCGAATCAAAGAAGATCAGCAAGACCAACGCTGTCACCTCTCAACTTGATTACGACCTGGGAGAAAAGAATGTGCATGTCGGCCCCAGCGACTACGTGCCCTGGCTCGAAGACCGCAAGTGGTGCCACATTCGCATCGAAGGCACCACCTTTGGCGATGTGCCTCTGAACATGGAACTCAAGCTAGAGGTGTGGGACTCACCCAACTCGGCAGGCGTGGTGATTGACGCAGTGCGCTGCTTGAAACTGGCGCTGGAGAACGGTGTGAGTGGCGCACTGGAGGCTCCCTCCTCCTACTTCATGAAAAGCCCGCCCGTGCAGTTCACCGACGATATAGCCCACGATTTGGTGGAAGACTTCATAGTAAGGTACTCCAGGCAAAACGCACGAGCGGCAGGCGGGTCAGAGGCGCACATGGCCGAGCTTGCCGAAAAAGTGACCCAGCCTCACGCCTCTATGAGCGACGGCGCTCCCGCCGCGAACGGCTCTGTCCCACAGTCGGATGTAGTAAGCGCGAAGAATGGGCACAAGAAGTAGATAGTATACTGCGTATTGTCTAAGGGGTTATGGACCGATTGTCTCTGATCCCGATTTCGCACGCAACACGTTGAGGAAGGTATATTGCGTAGTGAGCATCTTTAGAAAGGCTGCCAAGCATATTTGGGTCGGCGTGAAGTACTGGACCTTCAGGTTGGTAAGTTACGTGACGGGGAAGTTGCCTCTACGCTTTTCTTACTGGGCGGGTGCGGTGGTGGGCGATGTTGTCTATCTTACCTGGAAGCAGCACTCGGCAAACGCCGTGAGCAACATGCGCCGGGTTATGGGGGACAGCGCCGACTGGAAGCTGGTGAAAGAAACAGCCCGCGACTCGTTTCGTAACTACGCAAAAACGCTGGTAGATTTCCTGCGCTATCCTTACCTCGATAGTGGCGATATACGCAGAGCTATACCCCTTCAGCACGGCTGGGAGAACCTTGAGAAGGCCCGCAGCAAGGGTAAAGGGGTTATCGTCATCAGCGGACATATTGGCAACTGGGACATGGCGGGCGCGCTTCTTGGCAGCCGCGGCCTCCCCCTCCACGCGGTAGCCGATAGCTTCGAGCCTAAGAGGATGGACGACCTTATCAACGGCACACGCGAGAGGTCGGGGATCAACATCATTAAGATGGAGACCAACTCTCTCAAGCAGATATTCACTGCCCTCAAGCACAACGAGATCGTGATGCTCCTCTTTGACCGCCCGCAGCCGAACGAGGGCGTGCCCGTGCAGTTCTTCGGGGAGACCGCGTGGCTCCCGACCGGCCCTGCCGCTATCGCCCTCAAAACGCGCTCCGCTATCGTTGTCGGCTACTGCACGCGCAAGCCCGGCAACAAGACCTTCTATGGAGCCTTCGAGCCTCCTATTGATTACGAGCCTCTGCTGACGGGGGACAAAGAGCGCGACATCCAGATAATCACGCAGGAGATAGTCACCCGCATGGAAGGGGTGATCCGCCATTACCCCGACCAGTGGTACATGTTCCGCCAGATGTGGCCCCGCACCGACCGCCACGACGCAGAAGTAAAGCGCAGAAGGTGGCGAGGCGGCTCAGACTCAGGGCGCACTCGAGGGGCCGTGACGGGCATCTTGTAGGTTATACCTCAGGTTGGCAATAAAGGCGAAAGAGGGCTGCCCGTAACCGCGCCCCTCTTTCCGTCGCTCGCAGGGTGTAGACCTCTCGATGGTTGGCGATGCGCCTACTCATGAAGCAGGCAGAATGTTATAATTCAGGGTGTGATAAAGAGGCAGGGTGTACGGCGTGTACGGCTGCGCGTGTGGCTGTAGCCTTGCTTCGTTACCTTGCCTTACAGTGTGCCCGCTTATGAAAACCTACTACCTCTTACGAATAGCAAGCTGGCTTACGCGCGTATTCCCTGTGCGTACAGGGTACTGGCTTTGTTCGCTTGTAGGCGGGTTGATATTCTACTTCAGCCCAGGGGTGCGCGAGGCAGTTATGGATAACATGCGCCACGTTATGCCTGGCACCTCAAAGCGCCAGCGCAGGGCTATGGCACGCAGGGTCATACGCAACGTCGTGAAGAACTATTACGATCTTGTGCGCCTGCCTTACCTCGACAAAAACAAGCTGGAGCACAAGATCGCGGTGTACGGCATAGAGCACCTCGACAACGCGGTGGCCGCGAAGAAGGGTTTTATCGTCATAAGTGGGCATATCGGCAATTTCAGCCTGGTGGCTCAGATGGCGGCGGCACGCGGCTACCCGATGTCTATCGTCGCTGAAGACATACAACCGCCAAAGCTGTACGACTACGTGAATCGCCTGCGCTCGCGCTTCGGGCTGAAGCTCCTCAAGATGGGTAGCTCTGAAGTACGGCTGATCTATAAGCTCTTGCGCAACGGTGAGGGCCTGATGCTGGCGCAAGACCGCGATGTGAACGACACAGGGGTGCCTGTCCAGTTCTTTGATGCTGTAGCTGACCTGCCGCCCGGCCCGGTGGCGCTCGCACTACGCCTCAAAGTACCGTTGATACCTGTACATACCACCCGCCTCCCCAACAACTCCAACATGGTAACTATCTCCCCCCCATTTGAGCTAGAGCGCACCGGCGATAACGAGCGCGACCTGCATGTCAATCTCCGTAGAGTGACGCAGCTAATAGAGGAGATGATCCTCAAGGCTCCCGACCAATGGGTCGTCTTGCAAAAAGTATGGCATCACGACTATACTGGTACAGAGGCCGCAGAACAAAGCCCTGAAAGCGCCCCACTTGAGGCTGACAGATTACAAAGCGTTGTCAGGCGCTAGGAGTCAGTAGCAGCTATAGCATGTCCCAGCTAATAGCCCTTGCTCGCTTACATGTAGAGCCTTATCACTCCCGACTTCTGGCTTTTTGGCCCCAGCCCCTAACCCCCGGAGAACCAACATGAGCAATTTCCGATATTCCCGCTGGGATGGCACCCAGCAGATCATGCCATATGATGCCGAAGCAATCATGGAGGCTATCGCCGAAGATGTTATGCAGCATGGCGATGTGCGGCGTGCTCTTGAGAAGCTGATGCAGCAAGGGTATAAGTTTCCCACAGGCGAAAAGATGCCAGGCCTGCGCGACCTCATTGACCGCTTGAAGCAGCAGCGCCAGGAGACCCTCAAGCAGCATAACATGGACTCGGTTATCAAAGATATTCAGCAGCGCCTGGAAAAGGTGAAGGAAACCGAGCGCGCAGGCATTGACCGCCGCCTAGACGAGGGCCGCCGGCAGGTTGACGATGCTAGAGAGGGCAAGCAACAGCCGCCGGATGCCGGAGAGGGCGAAAGCGAAAATCCCGACCAGGAGATCTCCCCTGAGCAGCGCGAACAGCTTCAGAAAATGCTTGAAAATATGGCTAATCGCCGCCGGGAGCAGCTTGATAATTTGCCGAAGGACCTCGGTGGGCAGATAAAGGCGCTTCAGGATTACGACTTCATGGAGCCTGACGCTCGCCGGCAGTTCCAGGATTTACTCAAGATGCTCCAGCAGCAGATGATGCAAAACACCTTCTCAGGGCTGCAAGAGGGTATGCAGCAGATGCAGCAGGACCCCAAAGCCCTCGAAGAGACACGCGAGATGCTGCGTGACCTCAACGCCATGTTGCGCGACCGTGAACAAGGCAAAGAGCCGCGCTTCGAGGATTTTATGCAGAAGCATGGGCATAACTTTCCGCCCGGCATACAAAACCTCGACCAGTTAATGGAGCACCTTGCCCAGCAGATGCAGCGCATGGAGAATATGCTCAACTCGATGTCTCCTCAACAGCGTGCCCAGCTTGAAAGCGCGATGGAGCAACTTATGCAAGATGCGGGGTTGCGCCAGGAAATGTCCGAGCTTGCCGAGCACCTCGGCAATATGATGCCAATGCCGGGGCAGGGTCGCCAGTATCGCTTCTCAGGCGACAGCGAAGAGGCGCTTACCATGTCGGAGGCGATGCAGGTGATGGGCCAGCTTGACGAGCTTGAAAAGCTGGAGCAGGAGCTTAACGCCGCCCGCCGTGGCGACAACCTGGACGAAATCAACTCGGAGAAGGTGGGGCAAATGCTAGGCCCCGACGCTAAACAGGCCCTTGAACAGTTGCAGGAGCTTGCAAAGCAGCTTGAAGAAGCGGGGTATCTAGAGTGGCAGGGTGACGAGATGCAGCTTACGCCCAGGGCTACGCGCAAGCTGGGCCAGAAGGCTTTGCAGGACATCTTTGCTTACCTGAAGAAAGACGCCTTCGGCAAGCACCCCATCAGCGCACGCGGCAGGGGCGGTGAGCGCACCTACGACTCCAAGCCTTACGAGTTCGGCGACCCTTTTCACCTGGATTTGCACGCTACCCTACGTAACTCGCTTGCGCGGCAGGGGGTAGGCACACCCGTGCGCCTCTCGCCGGAGGACTTTGAGGTACACTCGACCGAGCTACTTACCCAGTCGTCCACTGCTCTGCTGATAGACATGAGCCGCTCGATGCTGCTGAGGGGCTGCTTCCTGGCGGCGAAGAAGGTGGCGCTGGCGCTCAACCACCTGATAAGATCGCAGTTCCCCAACGACGACCTCTTTATCATTGGCTTTTCAGGGTATGCCCGTGAGTTGAAGGCAGAGATGCTACCTCAGCTTGACTGGAGCGAGTACCAGTATGGCACCAACTTGCAGCACGCGCTGATGCTGTCGAGGTCGCTGCTGGGGAGGCACAAGACACCGAACCGGCAGATAATCGTCATAACCGATGGCGAGCCGACCGCCCACCTGGAGGACGGCGACGTCTTCTTCAACTACCCCCCGACCTTTCGCACCATCCAGGAGACGATGCGCGAGGTCGTGCGCTGCACCCGCGAAGGGATCACGATAAACACCTTCATGCTGGAGCGCAGCTACTACATGGCCGACTTCGTAGAGCAGATGACCAAGGTCAACAAAGGCCGTGCCTTCTACGCCACCCCGGAGGCGCTAGGCGAGTATATCCTGGTGGACTACGTTTCCAGCAAGAAGAAGAGGATAAGGTAAGTGGGGGCCTGAGCATGCTGACTGATAACAAACTTATCAACCGCGACCCCGAGATCCTGGGCGGCACACCCGTGTTCATGGGCACCCGCGTACCCGTGCAGACATTGATTGACTACCTGGAGGGTGGTGAAACCCTCGACGAGTTTCTGGACAACTTCCCATCGGTCAGCCGTGAGCAAGCTAAAGCGGTACTTGGTCTAGTTAAGCGACTGCTAATAGTTCAAGAGGCATGAAAGTCCTGCTTGACGAGTGCCTGCCGCGCCTGCTTAAGAAGTACTTTGTAGATTATGACGTGCGAACAGTATCAGAAATGAAGTGGGATGGCATAAAGAACGGCGCGCTGCTCCGGTTGGCAGACGCTAGCTTTGATGCCTTCGTAACCGCGGATCAGAATATGGACTATCAGCAAAATCTTACGGGTAGGAAAGTAGCCATAGTTGTGCTGGTTGCAAGGGACACCAGATTGCAAACGCTCGCTCCTCTGATACCCCAAACATTAGAGCTCCTACGAACAATGGGGCAGGGCGAGCTAGTACATGTAACAAGTAGCTCCGGCTAACATGGAGTAAGCCTTCTACGCCACCCCCGATGCAACAGGTATTGGAGACAGGGAGTACAAGATCAAAAAGTTCCTGGACTAAGCAATGATGAACACCGTAACGACTAACGAGGGGAGCTTCGCAATTTGCGTGCGTAACGACGGTTATCCGGCCTCATTGGAGGTACGAAAGATATATCGAGTTATAGCCGACACCACTGCTGCCCAGCAGCACTATCTCAGGGTGACTGACGAGTCAGGAGAAGATTACCTGTACCCCGACAGCTATTTCACGCCAATTGAGCTACCACAGCCGGTGAAGGAAGCTCTCTTTCTCACGGCCTGAGCTTTTCTGCCACATCTGCTAAACGCTAAACCGCTTTTGCTCTTGAAAGGTCAAGGAGTTTCACCGGGAGGGATTAGGCTGGTGTCTATAT
>JADMIH010000139.1 GCA_015478675.1 Chloroflexota bacterium
GAACTACACCATCAAGCCTCAGATCCTTTGATCAACTTATCTATGGAAGCCTCCTAAGGGTAACTTGGAAGGGGATTTACCTCTCTATCCTAACGCTAAAATCTTGAGTGTAGGAGAAGGGCACCTGAGTACCCAGCGCATTACTACATTCCAAACAAGCGACAATCCTGCTGACATCTTTGCCTTTTATAAAGATGCTCTACTGAAGTATGGGTGGCAGCTAATCAATGAGCAACCCAACTTTCTTACACTGGGTTATGACACACCTGATAGCAACGCACAAGGTCCCAAAGACCCTACTCTCCCGCCTAGTGGAGGCTATACTTTGTACATAGAGACTACGGCACTCAGTGGGCGCGGGACCAACGTAAAGGTGTACTATATTGTAGAGAACCGCAGATAGCTCAAAGTATAATATACAGAAAATCTATTCGTTAGGGGCAAAGCGCTGCCTTGCCCCTAACGAATAGATTTTCTGCGTCCCTAACCCGAACGCTTACCCCATATTATGCACTCGCCTAACCACCAATCATCTGCTAAAATCCATAAGTGCATAGTACCAATCCATAACTCGTAACTCGTAACTCGTAACTCACAATTGCTAATCACATGCCCACTCCACCCATAGAGATAATCCGCTCGCCCAACCGCACCAAGACAGCCTCCGCACGCATGGTAGACGGCACTCTCGTGGTGCGCCTCCCGGCAGGCATCAGCCCCGAAGAAGAAAAAAAGCTCATAGAGACCCTTCTCCCCCGTGTTCTGGGCAAAGTGCGCCGCGCCGTAGGCAAACTCCCCGACATCAAACGCCGCTCATCAGCCCTAAACACACAGTACTTCGGCGGCAAGCTGCGCATCAACAGCATAAAGTGGGTCACCAACCAGCAAAAGCGCTATGGCTCATGCACGCCCGCCACCGGCACGATCCGCATCTCCGAGCGCGTAGCCGCCATGCCTCCCTGGGTCCTCGACTACGTACTGGTACACGAGCTTGCCCACCTCATCGAGGCTAACCACGCCCCCGCCTTCTGGAAGCTCGTCTCACGATATCCACTCGCCGAGCGAGCACGCGGCTACCTCATAGCCATAGGTCTTGAGGGCGAGTCCGGCCCCTCAGAGGAAGACACCCAGGAGAGCCTGGAGTGAGCGACACCACCCTTCCCATCCACAACCAATCCGCCGATGCGCTAGCCCAGGCTGCCGTCGCCACGCCGCGCTTCTTGCGTCATAGAGCCGAGCCTGCCGCCGTCACCCTCTTTTTCACCCTCCTGACTGTAATAATGACGTGGCCCTGGACCGCCAACCTTGCCCTGGCGCAGTATCCGGTGGTGGGCGACATCGCCCTCCAAATGACCGTCATGCGCTGGAACGCCCACGCCTTCTTCACCAACCCACCTGGTCTTTTCGAGGCGCCTTTCTTCTACCCCTACGCCCACTCACTGGCCTACTCTGAGCCTCTGATCGGCCAAACAATCATCGCCCTCCCCGCCCTTCTCCTCACCAACAACCCCGCCCTGGCCTACAATATCAACGTTCTACTTTCCTTCATCCTCACCGGACTCTTCACCTACCTCCTTGTCCGCGACCTGACGGGCAGCCGCCCAGCCGCCCTCCTGGCAGCCGTAGCCTTCGCCTTCTGTCCCTACCGCTTCATGCAAATAAGCCACCAGCATCTTCTAGCCACCCAATGGTTCCCCTTCACCCTTTGGGCCTTCAACCGATGGCTGGGAATCAGCAAATCACCACAAACATCAGATAAGGCTCCCACACCCCCCACCCACCAATTCATGATTCATAATTCAAAATTGACAATTTCGTCCCCCTGGCTAGCGTTAGCCACCGCAGGCTTCATCGCGATGGGCCTCTCAAGTGTCTACTATACCTACTTCCTTGCGCTCACTATTGCCCTCTACTTCCTCTGGTGGATCACATTTGGCCTCACCGCCCAGGAGCGCCGCGCAATCAGATGGCTTCCCCTCCTCACACGCCTCGGCATCGCTGCCCTGATCGCTGCCATCTTCCTACTGCCAGTACTGATACCTTATGCCCAGGCCAACAGCGATCTCGGCCTTAGCCGCACAATTTATGAGGTGCAAAACTGGTCGGCAGAATGGGGCTGGTACACCAACGTCACAGCCGACAACTGGCTCTACGGCTATGTCCTCGCCCCCTCGATGGTCACCACATCAGGCGAACGCCAGCTATTCTTCGGTATAATACCATTTCTTCTTGCCCTGGCCGGCCTCGTGCGTGGCCGGGGTCGCGCCCGCTTCTTCTATCTCGCCCTCGGCATCTTCGCCTTCGCCATGACCTTCGGCCTCAGCCGTAATCTCCCCGGCACCTCTTTCGAAGTACCGCTGCCTTACGCCCTCTTCTACAACTGGCTCCCCGGCTTCAAGGCCCTACGAGTACCGATACGCTTCTCGGTACTCGTTGACTTCTCGATATACGTCCTTGCAGGCTACGGCCTTGCACGCCTGCTCGCGTGGCGGCCCACCCGACAGCCAACCCTGAGCTCCCGGCCCCTTGCAGGCACTATCACCCGCACCCTCGCAACCATCTTGCTAATAGCCATAGTCTTGATCGAGTTCGCCAACCCTCTTGACGCCTCTCGCCATAAGGATATAACCGCCCAACTTGCCGCTGCCGAGCCTTACGCCTGGCTCGCAAAAGCCGAGAACAGCGGCCCTCTCATCGAGCTACCGATGACCGCCGACCAACCCGACGTCCTCTACATGCTCTACAACACACGCGACTGGCAGCCCCTCGTCAACGGCTGGAGCGGCTTCGTCCCACCCGGCACTGTTCGCCTCAAACAGGCTCTGGACACCTTCCCTGACCCCTTCACAATCACCCTATTGCAAGGCCTTGAGCTTCGCCATGTAGTGGTCCATCTCTCGATGTTCCCACCCGACACTCAGCCCACCCTCAAAAAACAACTCGACGCCACAAAAGAGCTCTCTCTCGCCTACCAATCGGGCGAAGACTATGTTTACACCCTCGCCCCCAACCCCTGGCTGCGCCAAATCGCCTCCACCGTCGGCAGCAACACCCTATGGGTCGGCGAAGCGCGCTACAACACCATGCCCTCCCTCGACATACTCGCCTACGCTCTTCGCCTATGGGGAGTCAACCGCACCAAGATGGCGGGTAATATACAGATAGGCTACCAGCCCGCAGGCACCCTGCCCTTCGGCGCTCCCGCAGACTACGCACTCGTCCCAAACCTCCCTGATGCCGCTCGCCTCCCTTTCGGCTACGAAGATATGCAGCAAATCAGCAGCAACCCAGCCGTCCGTCTCCTGCAAAAACCCACCGCCCTCCTCGCAACCTACGACTTCAACCAACCCAACGCACCCAAACTCGACCCAACCAACACCCGCCTCCAAATAAGCCCGTCATCCCTCTCTTTCGACTCTCAACCCCCAACCTCCAACCCCCAACTCCCAACCACCGGCCCCCGTTATGCCGACATGCGCTTCGCCGCCTTCTCCCCAACCGATCTCACCTTACGTACAGGCAGCCAGGCCACCACCCTCCACTTGCCCGAGGGCGTCTCACGCTACGTCACACCGCCCATCACAGGCACAGAGCAGCTAACCATATCCCCCGCGCCAGGAGCCGCAGCCCAACAAACAACCATGCTATCCGCATCCCTCTGGTCCGCGCTACCCGCAGGCACAACCCCAGCCCAACTATCGTCCGCACCCGACCTTATGCTCCTGCAAACCTCCTCCCAACCCGCATCAACTCCACTTGATAATTTACAATCCACAATTCGTAGTTCCCTCCGCGTAGTAGCCCCCCGCGCTCCCGGCGACTACACGATCACCCTCGACGCCTATGTCGAACCCTGGGGCACCCACCCAACAGGTCACTTCGGCTCGTGGTCGGTCGTTCTCCCCGCCGATGCCGCCGCCCACACCTACACCTTCGCCCTCAATCCTATCACCAAAGAGGTCACTACCACCCGCGACAACGCCCCCCTCCAAACCTTCTCCTGGACAGGCCACCCCACAGAGGGCGACTTCAGCGTGACCCTCTCCATAAGACAAAAGGACGGCAGCCTCATAGCCACCGTCCCTCTATACCTCTTCACCCGCCAATCCAACCGCCTGACCGCCTACCAACCCAACCCCCTAGCCCTGCTAGTAGTGCCACCGGAGGGGAAGTAAAGACCTACAAGCGTTCTTCCGGCACCGGCAGGTTATCGTCCTGCAAGGCTGCGATATACCCTTGTATAGCCTCTCTAATATTGCCTATAGCTTCTTCCTTCTGTAAGTCGATCTGAGCGCCTGCCTGTCTACTGTTTCCTACATCTCACTATGAGGTAAATGGGCACGGGGCCCATGCTGGGTGCTACATCCAGCCACTCCTGAGGTGGTTTCGGTTCAGCAACCTCTTCGATCATGAGGCCATAGTGGGCGAGCGTGTTCAAGTATGTGGAGATCATCCGGTGGTTCGCGCCCACTTTCGTCCGTACACCGCCCGCCGGACCGCTTGAACGCCACCAACCTTCGGCAAAATAACCCTGCCCTGGCGGCCAGCTTGGGCTAGCTCCCTTCGCCTCCCAGCCGGAAAAGCAAGGGTGAAGTATCGAGAAGGTGAAGGATCCCGATGGCCGTAGAACACGCGCCACAGTCGCTATCGCCCCATTTAGGTCATCAATATCCGACAGGCCAAAGCTGCACACCGCCCCGTCGAAAATCTCTCCTTTAAGAGTATCAGGGGATGTTACGTCGGCATGAAGATAAACTATGCCCATCGGATCCACCTGCTCGCAGCCGCGAGCCTTATCGAGCAGAGCAGCAGAGATGTCAACGCCAACGACATGGGCACCTCGGCGAGCTAGCTCACGAGCCATCCGACCATGCCCACAAGCCAGGTCTAGAAGTTGGAGGCCGGAGAGATCACCAACAAGGGAGAGTAATGCACCGCTGACCGGGTCGTCATAGAGATCGGGCGCGAAAGCCTCATAGAAATCCGCAAACTCGTCGTACCTTGCAGTTTTGCCGTTCACTATTGCCACTTCTCAGAGTCCCTATAGTCTACTCTGGTAAATGTTCAGAATATGGGTGCAAAGGCCATACCCCAGGCCCAATTCTGAGTGCCCTATACATCCATAAATTCCAACTAAGCCCCTCTCCCATGAAGGGAGAGGGGACATGGGGTGAGGGTTCTTCCACCTACCCCCGATCCCGAACACTTACCTACCATGATTGCAGTTGTATTATACTCAAACATCATACTCAAATCCCACCCCGCAAGTCATAGCCGGCAATTCTACTCTCCCCCTTTCCCCCATCATCCACCTTGTGGATAACTTCTCCTAATCCCCGCGCAAAAACAGCACAAACAGAGTTATACTAAGTGATTATCAGGCAAATAATTATCCACAACACAACATCTTACACTTACAGCGCCGAACTACCACAACATCTAGCCCCACCCACACTGCCTCGTATACCCCGAATTACTGACCACCCACCGCTATGGATAACGATGTAATAGCCGAAATAAAACAGCGCACACCCGTCGAGGACGTGGTTGGAGAGACAGTGCGCCTCACTCGCGCAGGCCGCAACCTCAAAGGTCTCTGCCCCTTCCACTCCGAAAAAACACCCTCCTTCGTTGTCTACCCCAAAGATGGCTCGTACCACTGCTTCGGCTGCGGCGAGTCGGGCGACATCTTCGCCTTCCTCATGAAAACCGAGGGCCTCGACTTCCGTGCCTCCCTCGAAAAGCTGGCCCGCAAAGCAGGCATCGAGCTAAAGCCCCGCAACGAGCAAGCCGCCGCCGAAGACCGCACACGCGAGCGCCTCAAGGAAGCCTGCGCCGCCGCCGCTGCCTTCTACAACAACCTTTACCTCAACCACCCTGCCGCTGCTAACGCCCGTACCTACGCCGAGAAGCGCGGCCTGACCCCAGCCACCATCGAGCTTTTCCAGATAGGCTTCGCACCCGACTCCTGGGACGCCCTCGGCAACTACCTCCTACAGCGCGGCTACACCTCGCAGGAGCTAATAGACGCCGGCCTCGTAGCCGAGCGCGATGAGGGCGGGCACTACGACCGCTTCCGCAACCGCCTTCTTTTTCCTATCCGCGACCATAAAGGCCTTATCGTCGGTTTCGGAGGCCGTGCCCTCGGTGAAGGCCAAACCCCCAAGTACCTCAACTCGCCGCAGTCGCCCATCTTCGACAAAAGCTCTATCCTCTACGGCTTCGACCTCGCCCGCTCCCATATTCAGCGCGCAGGCCAGGCCGTCATTGTCGAAGGCTACATGGACGTAGTAATCGCGCACCAGGCAGGGCAATCCAACGTCGTCGGCACCATCGGCACAGCCCTCACCGACCGCCATGCCGAGCTACTCAAGCGCATAGCCCGCCATATCATCCTCTGCCTTGACCCCGACACCGCGGGCGATATGGCGGCCCTCAAAGGCTCCGAAGTACTACAGGAGCACGCCGAAAAAATAGCTATTCCAATACGTGGCGAGCGTGGCCTCATCAACGTCGAGCGCCGCTCTGAGACCGAAATCCGCATAATGCAACTGCCACCTGGCAAAGACCCCGACGAGCTTCTTCTCTCCGAGGGCGGCCCCCAAGCGTGGTCCCGCCTTCGCGACGAGGCGCTGCCCCTCATAGACCACGTTATAACCGTAGTCGCTGCCCGGCACGACCTCAAAAGCGCACACGGCAAAAGCGATGCCGTAGCGCAAATCTCTCTATTTCTCCGCGAGTTAGGCGACCCTATCCAGCGCGCCCACTACGTCCAGCGAGTAGCCTCCGTCCTGCACGTCCCCGAAGAAGCAGTTCAGGAAGCCGTAGGCCGCACCTCTGCAAATCGCAACACCACAGGTCGTGATGCCCGCCGAACGAGCGGACCAGGCACGCTCCCTTCCGGCCAGAGTGATCTATATACCCCTATTGAGCCGGTCTCCACGCCCGAAGAGCACCTGCTAAGCATGGTACTCAAATATCCGCAGACCACCTGGATGGCGAGCGCGCCCCTCTCCGAAGACTTTACACGTCTCGAGAACCGCCTCATCTACGAGGCCGTAGCCGCCCTTGCAGTCGCCTCTGACAAAACGGCTCCCGATGCGCCGGCCATTCGTGCCGCCGCCCTCGAGTCACTTGACCCCGCGCTGATACCACACTTCCTCCGCATCGCCTCTCGTGAGGAACCGGAG
Organism: Chloroflexota bacterium; assembly: GCA_015478675.1. Next base: position 7,191 of record JADMIH010000139.1, read on the forward strand.
CTATTCAGATTCGTCTTACCCTATGAACTGGAATCGCGCCTCCTGCGCCTTCGCCAGCATAACGACCGCATCTGGATACAACAGTGCCAGCTAATGATGCAAGAAGCACAGGAGACAGGCGATGCCGACACCATAGACAAGCTCAAAATCCTCTGGAGCCGCTCCCTGGCCCGCTTCCACCACTACGACCCCAAACCAAGCACAGTCTTCCGCGACAGCAGAGACTGAGCAACGTCCCGCCTGCGGCGAACTTACTTACCGCCTCCGGCGGAATTATGAATTAGCAATTATGAATAGAGCATCAACCCACAGAACAGTTAGCAGCTAACACCCTTTACTCGCCTACAGGAGCATAGCCTATCGCCAACTTATAATTCGTAATTACCATAGACTACCGAGATTGCCGAAGAGTTTGTTGAGAGTTTTGAGGACGCAGAAAGAGGGAAAAAGATGAATGCAGAGCTTCTGGACGACCTGGCACCCAACCCCGCTCGCCAGTCCAAGCGGGACAATCTTACCATGCTGCAAATAGACGACATTTGCGGCGACATGGTAAACCTTGGCGTTATGCCCCTCGATGACACCATTACCCTCCCCGGCCTCCACGATGTCCCCGATCACCCTGACGAAATCGAGGTCGAGCCTGCCGACGAGCACGTAGAAATGGTGCTCAGCATGGAGGGCGTAGGCACCGAGGACCCGGTGCGTATGTACCTGCGCGAGATTGGCCGCGTCGCGCTCCTTACCGCCGATCATGAGGTTGCCCTTGCCAAGAGAATGGAGCGCGGCGAATGCCTGAGCGCCGTCCTCGAAGGCCTTGAAGACCACTACGGCTTCTTGCCGCCCGCCGAGATCGTCTGCCTCGAAATCTACGAGTCGCTGGTCCGTAGCTGGCCCGTCCTCGAAGCGGTCTACACCGCCCAAAGAAGCGAGCAACCACCCCACTCCAGGCGTGCCCTCCTCTCCTCTATGTCGCCCGCCGACACAATCGAGCAATCCCTGCTGCGTAAGCTCGCCGTGCGCGAGTCCACCCTGCCCGAAAGAATCGCCGATAACGTCCGCAGCACCCTCCTCACCGCCTTCATGCTTCCTGAGCCTCTACAGGCCGCCATTGACCAGGGCGCATGGCCCGACGGCGAAGAACTCGCCCTTATCCTACTCGACTACGAAGGCAACCTCGATAACCACTGGCAAAAAATCATAGATGATGCCTGCGAAGCCCGCCGCCACCTCATCGAAGCCAACCTCCGCCTCGTAGTCAGCGTCGCTAAAAAATACACGGGGCGCGGCATGACCCTTCTTGACCTCATACAGGAAGGCAATATCGGCCTCCTCAAAGCGGTCGAGAAGTTCCGCTACAGCAAAGGCTACAAATTCTCCACTTACGCCACCTGGTGGATACGCCAGGCTATCACCCGCTCTATCGCCGACCAGGCGCGTACCATCCGCATCCCCGTCCATATGGTCGAGACGATCAACCGAGTTCTCAAAACCTCCCGCCGCCTGATGCAAGACCTCAGCCGCGAACCCACCCCCGAAGAACTCGGCGAAGCCATCGGTATGCCTGCCGACAAGGTGCGCGAAATCCTCAAAATCAGCCAGGAACCTATCTCCCTCGAAACACCCATAGGCGAGGAAGAAGATAGCCATCTCGGTGACTTCATCGAAGACTCTAAAGCTGTCGCCCCGCCTGAGGCCGCGTCACACCACCTCCTCAAAGAGCAGATTTGCTCGGTCCTCGGCTCACTCACCAAGCGCGAGCGCAAAGTCCTCCAGCTGCGCTTTGGCCTGGAAGATGGCCGCAGCCGCACCCTCGAAGAAGTAGGCCGGGAGTTCGGCGTCACCAGAGAGCGCATCCGCCAGATTGAAACCAAAGCTCTCCGCAAGCTCCGCCACCCCTCCCGCTCCAAAAAGCTAAAAGATTACATGGAGTAGACCACGGAGCTCGTAACGAGGGGTCGGGATTAGGAACTGATAGCTTAACCCTTCCCCTCCCGCAGCATACCTGCATACTCATGGGGCATAAGGTCAGGGTAGCTGGTGGCCTCAATTGCCCGCGCTGCCTCTTCTACATCGTAGGACACACGGACAAACTCGACGGATAGCTCTTTGCCTGGAGCCTCCATTACCACATAACAGGCGCGGGAGTCTCCGTCCTTCGGCTTGCCTACGCTTCCCTCATTTGTTACCTGGCGACTACTCGGCAGTATCCGGTGATAAGGAATGTGGGTGTGGCCACATACCAGCACGTCAGACGCGACCATATCAAGCAGGCGCTCAAGGCTACTATCGGGCCGATCCTCGTAAAGATATTCGTTTATGCGCCGGGGGCTTCCATAGCACCAGCATTACCTTAAGATCGCCAAGCTGTAAGGCTATTTTCGAAGGGAGCTCTATCTAGCTTGGGGTTGTAAGAGGTCCAGTTATTAGGGCTTTAGGGCGTGTGCGTGTTGGTTCTTCTCTATGTATATATGTGGTTATTCTGGGGTCTGCATCTATAGGGGTTGTGGGGCTTGAGGGTGGTGGTAATGTGAGGTGCTTGCGCCTTGTGTTCTGTATTATTTGTTTGATATGTGTTATGACAAGGGCTGATACTATTATCAGCCCGAGAAAGATTATCATGTTGGTTGTTGTGTCGTCCAAAGTATGATTTAAGAGGCTTTGGCTTCTTGTGGGTATAGCTCGGCGACGTCTTTTCTGCTTACCATTGTTTTAGGAGCTTTCTTTTTTTGTTGCTTGTAATTGATGGTATCGGTTTTGTTTGCAGGGTAGCCTTGTAGTCTGTTTGTATCAATGGCCCACATTATGGCTTATAGGCTTCGGTTAGCTACTCGGGCAGCATCGGCTATAGATATTAGGTCTTCTGGGACTTCTACCTCGTGATCATGTCCTAGATTGCATCTTACTTTCACTGTTTGCACTCCTATTGCCTCCTTCCGCATGAGACCCCAGCTACGTTTATGTAGTAGAGCGGGAGACCAGGCTCGAACTGGCGACATTCTGCTTGGAAGGCAGACACTCTACCACTGAGTTACTCCCGCGATTTCGCCCTTATTATACAAGGCGTATATCAGTGTGTCAACTTGGGTCTTCTCTTTAAGCGTTCAGAGTTGGGGTGCAGGGGCTATGCCCCTGACGGGGTATCAGGGGTGTCCCCTAATCTCTCCTGATAAGAGTTCCCCCTCCCACGTGTGGGAGGGGGTTAGGGGGTGGGCCTTGCCTTTGTACAATGCTAGTG
>JADMIH010000140.1 GCA_015478675.1 Chloroflexota bacterium
AGAGGAACCAACTTCAAGGGGTAACTGTCCAAGCTTGGACAGTTACCCCTTGAAGTTGGTTCCTCTCTAAATCGGAACCGTTACAGATTTGAGCCAGGTAGACGTGAACGGCGCTACTGTGATACCATCTTCAGGAGATACTATTTTTCTCTGCTGGCTTACGTGGCTGCCAGGGCAGTTGCTTAGATCGTAGAGTTTAATTTTGTTGATGGAGCGTACCGATGGAGCCGATCCTCCGCAGCATCAACCTTTCTAAGAGTTTTGGCTCGCTTCCTGTACTTCAGCAGGTTAGCTTAGAGGTTGCACCTGGGGAAGTAGTTGGCCTGGCAGCTGGGCATGGCGGTGGTAAGTCGGTGCTGGCGTCAATCCTCGCCGGTTCCCTGGTCCCCACCGCTGGTGACGTGTATATTGGGGGCCAACGCATGCGTTGGCCTTATAGCGCGCGCTCAGCCGGAGTCGAAGTAATCCACCAGGAGACAGAGTTAATCGAGCACTTTGACATAACAGCCAATATATTTCTTGGCGATGAAATATGCTGGTCAAAGGGTGGCATACTCCGGCGGGTGGATGAAGCACGAATGGCCCGGCGCGCAGCCGATGCGCTGGCCTTGCTGGGTGCTCAACTTGGTCCTCTACATAAGCCGGTGGCGAGTTTATCGAGCGAACAGCGCCAACTACTTGGGATCGCCCGCGCCCTCATTTATCCTGCGCGACTGGTCGTTGTGGACGAGCCGGGGCTCCCCCTCAGCTACGCTTATCAGCAGAAGCTCCTCTCGGTCGTCCGCGCCTGGCAGCACCAAGGCACTGCGGTACTCTTTATCAGCAACAACCTTGATCACCTCTTCGCGGTGGCTGACCGCATAATAGTGCTGCGCCATGGGCGCAGTGTCGTTGATCTTCCAACGGCAGAAACAGATCGCGAAGATGTTGTCGCCGCGCTCGTCGGCACAACTGATCGTCAGCAGCTAACGCCTATTATCTGGGCGCTGAACAGCTATTACCGCACCCGTGAAGAAGCCGAGAAACTCGGCCATCGACAGACGTTGCTGGAGCGGAATCTTGCCGAGCAAGTCGCTGCCCTCGACAGTGCTAATGCGGCACTACAGGCTGCCCACCGCCGCTTGCTGACTGAACGCGAGGAAGAGCGCAAGGCCCTTGCGCGTGAGCTGCACGACCAGGTCATACAGGATTTACTGAGTATGAACTACCAACTCGAGGAGGCTGAAGGAGAGCCTCCTGGGCGCATCGCGGGGGTGGAAGGCGATCTGGCTGAGGTGCGCGCCGGTATTCGCGCCCTGGTGGATGATCTACGCCAGATTTGCAGCGACCTGCGCCCGCCGACAATTGACAGCCTGGGCCTGGGTGCGGCCCTCCAGTCCTACACGCGCGACTGGTCGCTCCGCAGCGGCATCAGCGTGCATCTTAACCTCGATAAAGAGCTTGGTCGCTTGCCCGAACCACTGGAGTTGTCGATCTTCAGGATTGTGCAGGAAGCGCTCAGCAACATCCGCAAACACGCAGAGGCAACAGAAGCCCAGTTGAGCCTGAACCGCTCTTCCCCTGGTACGCTGAGGCTTTCCATCACCGACAATGGCCGGGGGTTGCCGGGCGATTTTGACCTGGCCGCGCTGGCCGCCGGCGGGCATTTTGGCGTGCTTGGCATCAGCGAGCGTCTTGCCTTGATCGAGGGTCGTTTGCACCTGGAGAATCACCCCGGCGGGGGCGCGGTGCTCCACGCTTATATCCCTGTGCCAAAAGCCAGGTCGCGTGCGGCGAAAGTAGGCCCAAATAGCGTCCGGTAAGGAGGATTATATGAGCAGTGTGAAAATCGTTGTTGCAGACGATCATGCAGTTGTACGTGCGGGCATAGCCAATGCGCTCTGTAGCCTCCCCAATATCAAGATCGTCGGTGAGGCCAGTGACGGCCATACTCTACTATCGGTCCTGGCGAAAACCAGGGCTGATATGCTCGTCACCGACGTAACGATGCCGAACTTCGAGCCGATTGAGACGACACGTAAGATCCGCGAATGCTATCCAGAGCTGAGGATCCTTGTGGTCAGCGCCTATGACGATGATATGTACGTACAGGGACTGCTCTCGGTTGGCGTCAACGGCTACCACCTGAAAGATCAACCGCTCAGCGACTTGAGGCTTGCCGTGCGGCGCGTGCTAGCGGGCGAGCTTTGGGTCTGCGGCTCGCTGGTTGAAAAGCTGGTGCATGCTCAGGAGGCGGCTTCGACAGCAGCGCTGTTGACTGCTCGCCAGCGCGATATGCTTCGCCTGCTGAAAGAAGGACTAGACAATCACGCTATCGCACGTCGCACTGGGCTGAGCGTTAAGACCATTGAGAACCATCTAACGCGCCTCTACCGCCAGATCAATGTCCAGAGCAGGCTGGAAGCGGTCAGCTACTCTGCGCACCACCCGCAAGTGCTGGCAAGCACGAAACCGGCTGTCCATCATCCGGTAGACTTATATCGCGAGGAGCGCAACCGCCCCGTAATACTGATTGTGGACGACAATATCCGCTATCGGACTCAGCTGCGGCGCATGGTTTCCAAGAACTGCCCTCAAGCCCTGGTATATGAGGCCGAAGATATCGCACACGCACTGCGTGCGGTTGAGGGCTCCCGACCGCAACTTGTATTTGTGGATGTTGTGCTCGGTGATGAGAATGGGATTGACTGTCTTCAGCAAATCAGGGTCCTTGCGCCGCAGGGACGGGTTGTGCTGATGAGCGCCTACCCCGACCGCGAATTCCGCCGTGCAGGTCGTGATGCGGGCGCAGTAGCCTTCCTCGACAAGAAGGACCTGAACAATGCTACCCTGCGCGAAGTGATTGCCGACCTGATTGACTGAGCACGGGCGTTTGCCTTTAGTCTTAGGGGGAATCCCCTATGCCGTTGGGGGGCATAAAGGGTTGCCCTTATGCCCCCTCTCCTATTACTCTGTCCCTATTGCACCCTAGCCTTGCTTGTGCGGCAAGATAAGAATGACCGGCTACGCCCCCATCTTTTGGTGGCGACGCCACTGCGCACATACAAGAGAGCAGGGATCTGGTGCGCGCTATCGTTCCATAGTGCGTAAAGTGCCCTCGGTCTTTGGTGATACTCCTGTATAACGCAGACGTTTTAGGCTGTACACGTTCAATGTTCGACGTGCTAGTGCCGGGAGGATAAACCTTTATGGGTGTTACTCGCTCTCCTTGATCGCGGCCTCGTGGTTTCCCTGTTGTTGGCTTACGCGATAGCGACCAATCTCTCGACCCGTTCGGGCTGGCGACCACCTCCACCATGTAGGTCTAACCTTAATACTACTGCCCGTGGCGTCAGGTATATCCTCTGCTGTGCGTCACCTCTAAGCTTACTACACCTACATTACGGAAGCTAAAGCGCCGGCACTCAGGACGGAGCTGACTTGTGCAGTTTGGGCGCGACAACAGCCCTCAGCAAATGAGCAGCGGTGCGGATACGATGGTTTAAGCCTGCACGCTGCCTAAAATCGTGGCGTTGCACCTTTTCAGACTGGCAAACCATAGTCAGGCAGAGCGCCGGTGCGACGCGGTCGCGCATATCAGGCATGTAAAGTCCTTTTCCATCTGGTTATCGTTAGTGGAGAGTATCGCTCGCAACTTCCTGTGCAATATGCAATAGGAGAGGCGATTCACAAAGGAGGTGAGCTTCCCGCCATCAAGCAAGAGACAACCCCGATTATTTGGACGGCCATCCGGCTCCCGTCGCCGGGCCGCCATCGAATACAACTATCAAGTTCAGGAGGAAAGTAATGATAAAACGCAACACTATCTTTGTAACACTCCTTACCGCAGTACCGATGCTACTGTCAGCGTGCGGTGGAGCTGCCACCGTCCCGCCCGCACCCACCGACACAACAGCGCCCCTGGTGGCAACCGACACAACGGCTCCCGTGGCAGATACCCCCACAATGGCGGCTGCGGCAGATACCCCCACAATGGCCGCTGCTTCCAACGGGTCCAAAATAGCGATCTTGCTCCCTGAGACAAAGACAGCACGCTACGAGAGCCAGGACCTGCCTAACTTCAAGGCCAAGCTCCAGGCTCTCGGTTTCGATGTCAACAATCTCATCTACAGCAACGCCAATCAAGATGCCAGTGCGCAGAAGTCTCAGGCCGAAGCTGCTCTCACAAATGGGGCTAAAGTACTGGTGCTTGATCCGGTAGACTCGGCAGCGGCGGCGGCTATCGCTGATGAAGCCAAAGCAAAGAATGTACCGGTCATCTCCTATGATCGCATCATCAAAGGAACGGACGCTGTAAACTATTACATATCGTTCGATAACGAACAAGTCGGCAAGCTTCAAGGCCAGAGCTTGCTCGACGCGCTTGGCGGTAAAGCCAACGCTACGGTGGTCATGATCAACGGCTCTCCAACAGATAATAACGCTACTTTGTTCAAGGCAGGCGCTCACTCTATCCTTGACGGCAAGGTGAACATAGCCAAGGAATATGACACCCCTGACTGGAGCCCTGACAAGGCGCAGAGCGAGATGCAGCAAGCCTTAACGGCGTTGGGCAACAAAGTAGATGGCGTACTGGCAGCTAACGACGGCACAGCCGGTGGCGCTATTGCCGCGATGAAGGCCGCCGGTATCTCGCCCCTGCCCCCTGTCACCGGCCAGGATGCAGAGTTGGCAGCTATCCAGCGCATTCTCGCAGGTGAGCAGTACATGACTGTCTACAAGGCTATCAAGCAGGAAGCCGAGACCGCTGCCCAGTTAGCTTATACGCTAGCCAACGGCAAAACACCTGAGGCGTCAATGGTGAACGGCAAGGTGAACAACGGCAAGGTAGATGTGCCCTCTGTGCTGTTGGTGCCTGTGAAGGTGACCAAGGACAATGTGGAGAGTACAGTGGTAGCAGATGGTTTCTGGAAGGTATCGGACATATGCACAGCAGACTTTGCCAAGGCTTGTGCTGATGCGGGCGTAAAGTGATCGAATCCCGGTTGGGAAACTGAACAGTGCAGCACGGTAGTGGGGAGCAGATTGCTCCCCACTGCATTATACTTACCTTGCTTTACAACAGCATTAGCACGACAGCTTTACTCATTGTGGAGAACGACATGACGACGGCAAATGCAACTCCGGTGTTGGAGATGCGCGGTATCAGCAAACGTTTTGGGGCTGTTCAGGCGCTACAAAACGTTGACTTTAATGTGTACGCCGGCGAGGTGGTCGGCCTGGTGGGTGACAACGGAGCGGGTAAGTCAACCCTTGTTAAGTGCATCGCGGGCATCCACCCTATAGATTCCGGCACAATCCAGTTCGAGGGGCGCCCGGTGACTATCAATGGGCCGAAAGGCGCGGTGGCGCTGGGCATATCCACGGTATACCAGGACCTTGCACTGTGCGACAACCTGGACGTGGTGGCGAACCTCTACCTGGGTCGCGAAGAAATACATAAGATAGCGCCGGGTGTCGTGGGGACTATTGACGAAGTGAAGATGGAGAAGCGGGCTATCTCGGTGCTTAGAGGGCTATCTGTCTCTATACCAAGCGTGCGTACCCTGATCGCCTCCCTTTCGGGGGGGCAGCGCCAGTCGGTAGCGGTAGCGCGGTCGGTGATGTGGAAGCCGAAGCTTGTGCTGCTGGACGAGCCGACCGCGGCGCTTGGCGTCGCCCAAACACGCCAGGTGCTCGACCTTATCGCACGGCTACGTGAACAGGGTCTTGCAGTGGTGATAATCAGCCATAACCTGGAGGACGTTTTTTCTGTAGCAGACAGGATTACCGTGCTCAGGCTAGGGCGCTTCGCGGGTACCTTCGGGGTGCGCGATGTGACCCACGAGCAGGTGGTGGGGGCTATTACAGGGGCAGAGTTCGGAACGCTCGAGTCTTACCCTGGCCAACCCCTGATGGAGGAGCCGAAAACCGTATGAGCACAATGCTAAACGACCCCCGTCTCATAGGCAAGGAGCCGGAAGGTAGCTTGCTAGGCAATCTGCGCCGCAGGCTCTCCTACGCTGACCTGGGCCAGTTGCCGGTCTTGCTCGGTCTAGCACTGATATGGATTGTCTTTCAGTGGGCGAACCCTTTGTTCCTCTCGCCCGGCAACCTGACAAACCTGCTGCTACAAAACGTGGCTATCGGTATTGCCTCGATTGGCATTACTCTGGTGCTGCTGCTTGGAGAGATTGACCTGTCAGTAGGGGCAGTGAGCGGAGTCTGCGCGTCGGTGATGGCTGTGGAGAGCGTCAAGAACGGCTGGCCCGGCCCTCTGGCTGTGTTGGCTGCGTTGGCTGTGGGCCTGCTGATCGGGGCGCTGCATGGTTTCTGGATTACTAAGCTGCGCGTACCTGCCTTTATAGTTACTCTGGCTGGCCTACTCGGCTGGCAGGGTGTGCAGCTACTGGTGCTCGGCAACACCGGCACGATAAACCTGAGAGACCCGTTCATTACAGGTTTGACCCTTACATTCTTCCCAGGGCTGTGGGCCTGGGTAGCTTGTATAGTGTTTGTTGCGCTCTACGCGGTAGGCTCATTCTGGGAGCGGCAGCAACGTGTGGCTGCGGAGTTGCAGGTAAGCTCCCTGGGCAGTCTCATCGCACGCATCGTTGTAGTGGGCCTTGGAGTGCTCTTATCTATGGCAGTGTTCAACGCCGACAGAGGTTTACCGCTGGCTGTGGTGATCTTTGTAGGGATACTGGTGATATTTAGCACAATTACCAAACGTACGAGGTTTGGCCGCCATATTTATGCAGTTGGTGGCAATGCTGAGGCCGCACGCCGGGCCAGCATCAACGTGGATAGTATTCGTATTGCCGTCTTCACCCTCTGCTCACTAATAAGTGCTCTGGCCGGAGTAATGGCCGGCTCACGCTTGCTGGCGGTAAATCAGTCCTCCGGTGGCAGCGACTTCCTCCTTAACACTATAGCTGCGGCTGTTATCGGGGGCACCAGCTTGTTCGGTGGCCGCGGTACTGTATGGGCAGCCTTGCTCGGCGCACTGGTCATAGGCTCAATCGCCAACGGTATGGACCTGCTGGCCCTGGAATCGCCTATCAAGTTCTTGATCACAGGCGGTGTGCTGCTTGCAGCTGTGACTATTGATGCGCTGGTCCGCAGGCGTCGTGTGGCGGTCGGGCGCTAAGCATACAGGTGAGTGGCTGTGCCTCACCTGCTCCGATACTAAGCTCGGCTGAGGCCATACGGGGCGAACCGTGGACAATGGAAGCGCAGAGCAGATAAAGCTCAACCCTCCACTGCCTTGACCGCAATGCAGTTTCGGCATATCACCAGAGCAAAGCTCTTGATTTCAGTGATATTGCTCCTGCACGTCCGGTCCAACCAGTAGTCTAGCTGCTCAAAGGCTGTGCTACCAGCCGAGCGAGTGTCCTTGTAGCAGGTATTGCGCAATAGCTACGATCTCCACAAATCTCTCGGATACTGTGCCCGGCGTCCTTCTCCAACGCAATCGGAAAGTTTCACAACAGAGAGACACCTTTCTCTACCTGGCATTAGCCTTGCTATAGTAGTGGATTGCGAGTTAAGTTCTTGTGCGCACAAAGCAGACTCATTAGTCTGCTGCGGAAGATGCACTGGGGCTGTTTAGAAAGCAAAGCATTCGTACGACATTTACGGAGGTTACTATGCTATCTGAGGATCAAACCAAGACTATGCAGAGTATGGCAAGGCAAAGCCAGAGCAACCTTGATGAGCTGAAGCCGCTTTCGGGCAAAGACTTTGAGGTAGATTTGCTCAACAAGATGATAGAGCACCACCAGAGTTCAATTGGCATGGCCAAGCTGGCGCCCGACAGGGCCAATCACCAGGAGGTCAAGGATACAGCCCAGAAGATGGTAAGCGCACAGGGTAGCGAGATAAAGAAAATGACAGGTTGGCTGCAAGAGTGGTATGACACGGCCCCAAAGCAGGGAAGCATGCGCAAGGTGCCCGGCATGAGCATGTCGGAGATGACGGCCATGCTGCAAAGCCTGAAAGGTGATGACTTCGATAAGCAGTTCCTTACTATGATGACAATGCACCACATGGGCGCGATTAAGATGGCTCAACTGGTGCCGGATCGCGCAACCCATAGTGAGTTGAAGACCCTTGCGCAGAACATTATCTCCTCTCAGTCGGCGGAGATAAAGCAATTCGAAGGCTGGTTGAAAAGCTGGTACAACATGGAGATAAAGGACGGCTCTGCCTAGCCAGGTGAGGCTATAAAGTCGTGGATATGGCAGATGAGGAGTGGCACACCACTCCTCATCTATTGACTGCTCCGATCAGGAGTGCAGTGGCTATACCATTGCCTTGTTATAGCCGCCCTTCATAACACTCATAGCTCCATATACATCCCTGTAAAGCCCCGTCTCCCATGAAGTGAGAGAGAGGTTCGGGGTGCGGGTCCTTCCCCCATCCCAATCTGAACGCTTACAGATTGGGGGCTACAGGGGCGTCCCTCCCCTCACCCCATGCCCCCTCTCCCCTTGTGGGAGAGGGGGTTTGCTCCTGCTGAGTGCACAGGGGCCTGCCCCTGACGGGGTTACAAGGGTGATTAAAGCCCCCTCTCCCTTGATGGGAGATATACTCCCCAGCAATAAAGCCCCCTCTCCCTTCATGGGAGAGGGGCATGGGGTGAGGGTAGGTATGCCCGCACAGTTGCCTCTTGACGATTGCTCCACCCCCAACTCTGAACGCTTACTTGTGAACTCTATTCTCTTGACAGGACCCTTATAATCTACTAATATAGCTTCGTAGACCGGGCGCTCGACCGCCGTGCAACCGGCGGAGAGTGAGAAGCAATCTCACGGGTAAGCAAGCAGCGATTTAGAGCCGGCGAAAAGAGTAGCTGTACCGGTTGCGCGTCCTCCGCAGCCAGCCGAGCCTGTATATGCAGGCCCACCTTACCGCGCCGCGTACGTGGGGCTCGTAACTATGAGTGAAACACCCAGAAAAAAGGCTTCAGGGCGCAAGGTTTCCTACGGTGCTGCAAAGCAGCGCCATGACAGCTACGATTATGAAGAGAACTCCGACGACGATTACTTGCCTCTGCAAAAGCGTAAACCTCAGAGTAAGAGCGGCGCATATCGTGGTAAAGGGGGTAGTGCGAGAGAAGGCGCACCTCAGAGTAGAGGGCCGCTGCCCAAACGCGACCTCTCCCCGTACATACTAGGGGCGTTGGTAGGAGCCTTATTGGTTGTTCTTACGGCGCTGATATATCTCCTGGGCATCAACAACACAACTCCTGTGGCCGGTACACAAAGCCTTCCCAGCGACCAACCTGGCAGCCAGCAGCTTCAGTCTCCTGTTGCGGGCGATCCCCCGCGCATGTCACTGGTTGACTTCAAAGCATTATACGATGATCCGGCTAAGCGCCCGCTTATTATAGATGTGCGCGCCAAAAGCGCATACGACCTGGGGCACATAAAAGGTGCAATCTCTTTCCCTGAGGCTGATGTGGACGCCAGGGCTAACGAGCTGCCGAAGGACAAGTTGATCGTAGCCTACTGTCAATGACTGGACGAGTCGGAAAGCGCCAGTGTGGCGAAGCAACTTCATGATGTATATAACTTCAGTTACGACAACCTGAAGGTCCTATTAGGCGGCTGGAACGCCTGGAAGCAGGCAAATAGCTCAGATGCAAAGGGCTATCCAATCGAGGTGACAACCAGCAGTTCCCCCTCTACTCCCGCTAACTCTGTGCCAGGTACCGTGCCTTGATCTCTGACAGCTCTCAGATGCCGAGCACCGATGACCTGGCGCTCCATTATAGGCGCTAACGGTGAAACGCGGTGGTGATAAATGAATAGCCCGACGTCTAGAGGCATCGGGCTATTCATCTTGCGGCGATAGCTCTGCTGACGGTATACGAGCGGAGTATCTCTCACCCTTACACATACATCTTCTCTACGCCTGATTTGAAGCTTCAGCGGTTCTGCCAGTATTTCATGCTCGATGGATACACTATCGAGGATGAAACACTGCTCCCGCGCTAGCTGCTGGAGCCGCCACCCTGACTGGTGGAGCTTCCCTCATTCTGAGCCTTCTGCACGAAGTCGGCGGGGTTATTGTCGAACGCCCGCTTGCAGCCTGCGCTGCAGAAGTAGTACGTGGTCCCCCCGTTTTCGGAGGTGTACTGCGCGCTTTCGCTATCTATTGTCATGTTGCAAACCGGGTCTATAACTTTTGCCATTGTCTTTCTCCTTTGCTTGGTTATCTCCGATTAATAAACCAGGGCCGAGCCAGCCGGTGAGCCAACCCTGCGCTGCCCGCTTACTTGCTACTCAGTGGGATAAAGCCGCGTGGGCCGCTATCAGTGGGCTTGCTATCCGCGGTGCCCGCCACTGGATAACCCTCTTCGTCAAGGATCTCCTTGACCTGATCCAGCGGCAGGGTGCTCT